>JAFMRP010001708.1 GCA_017354095.1 Ktedonobacteraceae bacterium | reverse complement strand
AGTTAACGCTGACTGGTTTCCTGCTGTTCCCGGTGATCGAGATTGGCCTCCTGCGCATTCCGACATACATGCTGCCGGCAGTGCTCTGTGCCGGATTGTGCCAGGTGGGAGCCTCTCATCTCACCGCACGGCCCGGTGCCGCCATCTGTATGACGTTGCTCCTGTGCATCGCTGCCTTTGCAACCGAGCTGTTTGTCCCCTCAGCGACACGCAGCCTCGTACAGGCACAAGGTCTGCACTATCGCGTACCGGGACAGGCGCCTACCTTCCAGCTGAATAGGGCTCTGCTGCCACTGTACCTGCTACCCTCGGCGTTGATGGTGGATGGCATCGCGTTCTGGCAGGCGCGGCATCGTGTTCCATCCTATCACAAGCAGCGTCATCTGTGGTTGTTGGGCCTGCTAATGAGCATCCCGCAAATGATGATTGCCCCCTGCTTTCTCATGTGGACGGCGAATCCCCTGGCGGCTTTTCTGAACACACAGGATCTGCTAGTTGCACCACATCTCAAGGTGTATACCGCGTTGCTGACGGTGCCTGTCTGGTTGGCAGCAGGCATCGTGGGAGCATGGTGGGGAGCGAGCGTAGGCGATACCTGGTACCTGAGCAGGCAATAGGAAGGAAACCATGATGCGTACGATGTTTCGTCACACGCTCAACCCCAAAAGACTTCCTACCAGATGCTCTCCTGGTGTGATCGGCTTTCTGACGCTGCTTGGAACCGTGCTGCTGGCGCTCTGCATACCATATCGTGCTCATGCTGCAGCACCAGGACACACCACCACGCTGCAGGCTGGAGCGTATATGATAGATGTGATGCTCTCACAAGATCCCCCTGTGACCGATCAGCCCTTGAACGTGACCGTGGCAGCACACCATGGGGTGAGCCTGCTCTCCGGACAAGCCATCGTTCAACCTGGTCTGGGCACCGATGGCGCAAACATCTATGCCACGTTACATATGATGCCCGACCACCCGGGAACGCTCCAAACCACCGTGCGCATCCCGGTACGTGGAGCATGGCATATCATCGTCGAGGTCACGGGGGCAAGCGGCCAGGGAAAGGGAAGTGTGGATGTCGTCGCAGCGGCTCCCGGAGCCATGCCCGTCTGGCTTGCCTGGAGTATTGGAGTGCTTCCGGCGTTAGGGTTGCTCTTCTGGACGCTGCGCCAGCGCCGCTTTCGCCGAACGCTCATTTTGGGACAACCGGGACCCACGGATTGCGCAACGATTTCACGAAGCAAAAAGTGAAGCCGGAGCAAGCCTGAACCGCGGCGCTTCCTTGAGAGCGCCGCTGAGATCTGGAGGAGATGGGGTCAGAGCATCCAATATTACCACATATCTCCTTCATATGTATTGCCAAGCTAGTAAATTGGGCCAAAATCCTGCGGATTTTTGGGTGAAACCCAGGAAATCGGCGTGAAACCGAGGAATGGACCGTTCGGGATCTGGAGAAACCGCTCCCCATCTGGGATATCAGCATGGAATGTTGTAAATAAATCTCCTGCGATCTGCGCTCCGGTGTTCTTGTCGTCTGGATATTGTCACGCCATCGGCCG
>JAFMRP010000054.1 GCA_017354095.1 Ktedonobacteraceae bacterium | reverse complement strand
TTCATTAAATAGCGAGAGTGGTAGCCACGATATCAAGCGCCTGCGCCGGAGTGTATCCGTTGTTGTATTCGCCGCGATGCGATAGAGCCAGGCCGACAGTGCGCCGGGTTGTACAACCGTGCCTCCCAGGAGTGCTCTATACGCTTTGACAAACACATCCTGGGCAAGGTCGTATGCCTGTTCGCGATTGCCGATCAAGTGATAGATAAAATTGGTGATGGGAGTCTGGTAGCGGAGAAAGATGGTTTCAAATTCCGCTACATCTACACGCTCGGGTTGTTCCGCAGCAGCGGAAGCGGAGAGCGCGGCCGACTTTTCCCCATTCACCTGCTCATTAGTAGCGGTTTCTTCTACCTCTGCCGGCAATGGAAGATGGCTCTCGTCACTGTGTGACGAACGCAGATTGCTATTCGTATTGTACAAACGGATAGAGGTATCCATCGGTTACATCAGCCTTATAGAAAACAAGGGTTTCACATAAGTTTTGTAAAAAACTTTTACATAGTATGGCGTCCATCGCCGGGGCTTTCAAAAATTCCGCGCTGTCTACTGTGTAGCATAGCATAATTTGGTGCAAGGTGCTGTGATACAGTAGACAGAAAAGAAGAGCTTCCCGTTACTATCAGAACTTCGTCTTATCTTTCCACATGCGAGGGAGGTCGGAAATAGCCCTCGCGACGCGAGTTAGACGTAGGACTGGATATCGGGCAAACCACTCCCTGTAAAGTATACGACCACTTCGTCGTTTGGTTTCAGATACTGCTGGCGTAGGAGAATATGGTAGGCCGCGAGCGCCGCTGCGGCTTCAAAGCTTATCAGCATACCCTCACGCCGCGCCGCATAGCGAGCGGTCTGGAGCATGGTTTCGTCGCTCACACTCAATGCCGTACCTTCGCTTTCGCGCACTGCCTGCAGGATCAATCGATCTCCAATCGCCGAGGGGACGCGCAAACCTGCGGCCCTGGTATGGGCCTCCTGAGCTGGCCAGGGCTCTGCCTCGGTTTTGCCGGCGTGAAATGCCTGTACCAGTGGAGCGCAGCCTTCCGCCTGGACGAGAATCAGCCTGGGCAAGCGATTATCGTTCAGCCAGCCCAGTTCGCGCAGCTCTTGAAACGCTTTCCACATGCCGACGATGCCAGTTCCGCCGCCCGCGGGATAGATGATAGCTTCAGGAAGTCGCCAGTCCAGTTGCTCGGCCAGCTCCAACCCCATGGTTTTCTTCCCCTCGATGCGGTAAGGCTCACGCAGCGTGGCGACATTAAACCAGCCGCGCTGCCGGGCGACATTGTTGGCGATCTGGCCAGCATCACTGATCAGCCCGGGAGTCAGCTCAACCTCCGCGCCATAGAGCCGGGTCTGAGCCAGGCAGGTGGGGGGAGCATCCTGGGGGGCGGTGACGTAGGATGGACGATTGGCGCGGGCCGCGTAAGCAGCCATGGCGGCGCCAGCATTACCCGCGGTCGGTGTGACCAGCCCTTGCGCGCCCAACTCAGTCGCGCGCGAAACCGCGGCAGCCATGCCTCGTGCTTTGAAACTGCCCGTTGGATTTTGTCCTTCATCTTTTATCAGCACGCGGGCCGGCGCTTCTATCCCTTCAGGGGCCAGGCGTGGCGCTGACAGCAATGGCGTCATGCCCTCGCCCAGACTATAGATGTGCCCGGCTTCCCGTACCGGCAGCAATTCATGGTAGCGCCACATACTCGCCTCACGCGTGGAGATTTCATCGCGTTGCACATCCTGAGCCAGTGCGGCAAGATCGTACCTGGCAAGCAGCGGGCGTGAGCAGCAAGGGCTAATCGTCTGGAGTTGATCGGCGTCGTAGCGCTGCTGGCAAACGCTGCATTCTAAATGGCTAAGATAGCTGAAACGTTTACTCATAGCGAATAGTATAGCACAGTTGCGGTGATGGGTTGAGCCTTTCCCAGCCTGGCAGGCCATTTGACTAGGAATATCAGGTAGCTGCTTGTAGGATCCGGCCTCCTTTTATAAGGGGCCGGATCGCACGCGCCGGAAGCTAGCAATAGCCCAGCGAGTGCCATGTCTTTGGGCCGACGATGCCATCTACCTCAAGAGGCGGATGCCAGTACTGGTAATCTTTCACTGCGGCCTGCGTTAAGGGGCCAAATTCCCCATCCACATCGAGCGGTGGGCTGAAGTTATAGGGCGAGTTACGGAAGCTATTGGCCTTATACAGGCTGTTGAGCTTGCTTTGCAGTGTTTTCACCAGGCTTCCGGTACTTCCATAGCTTAGGGTGGCAGGGCACGGCCTGGGAGTCGGTTTAGGTGTTGGTTTAGGTGTCGGTGTTGGAGCCGGTGGCGGTGCCGGTCTGGGCGTTGGGGTCGGCGTTGCCCTGGGCACTGGCTGATTCTTTTTCGGCGGTGTCGGTGTAGGGGTAGGCTGCATAGTGGGCGTTGGCGTGGGCTCACTTGCTATGGCCGACGATGTCGCGGTCGGCGAAGGTGACGCAGTTGGCGGAGGTTGAGAGGTGATAAACTGTTGATAGGCTTCCTGCAGCACGCTGCCCTGCGTCGTCAGTGTGTTGTTACTGGCGATGAGCGGAGTGGCGCTGTCGATGGCCGAGAATTGCATGGAGGCGAAAACTTCCTGCTTCTCCAGCACTTGCAGCGCCTGCTTTGTCCAGTTACTCATAAAATCTGCATTGTTGTTTTTCCCGTCGTCGATACGGGCATCGGCCGCGTAGTTCCATTCAGTTACCATGATGGGCAGGAGCTTCTGGAACGTGTTTGTCATGATCTGGCGTGCGTTGGTGAAATGCTGATTCCAGTTTTGCACATTGGCCAGGCATTGCTCATTGGTCTGCTCTACGGTGCAGGCATATTCGTGCCAGCTTACCACATCTGGCAGCGGGCGTGCGTTCTGCAAAAAGTAGGTGAGATAGCCCTGATCATAGCGAAAGGTGACCGGGCCGACAAAACGGGCCTGTGGAGCTACCTGTTTCAGGCCAGGTATAAGCTTGTTCCACGCGTCGACATATTGCTCTGCCGTCGTACCTTGCAGATCCTCCTCATTGCCAAATTCGACATAGACCGGATTCTGACCGAATACCTGGTTTACCGCTTTGAGTGCCTGCGTTGCTGAAGCCTGCGCGCCTGGCCACAGCACTCCCTGTAAATCGATCAGCAGCACTGCTTGCTGGTCTTTAACGAACTGAACTGCCCGTTTCACTGAAGCTTGATCTGTGTTGGGACGAATAGGAACACGGATGATCTGCAGATGCAAATTCTGCAACTGGGCCTGCAGGTCACCCGATTGTAATGATTTATTTTTATCGTTGAGAACATCGATATTGCTGCCGAAGATTAACGATGAGATCTGCGGTGGTGCCGTTGACGGCTGCTGTGGTTTCTGGGTATTGGGTGGATTCAAGCTCAAGAAGGTCGAGATGCCGAGACCAATGATAAGCATGATGCCTATTACCGCTCCAGCGATTATCGCCAGGCGTTTCCAGTTGGCCGGTTGTACTGTGAACATATCCCATCTCCATAGAGAAAAGCTGCTTTCATCCTTAAAAAACTTTGATAATAATAATCTCAACCAATGTATGTCATATATTCAAGCACAGTATGACAGAGATATATGCCTTAATAATAGAGGGAAAGAGGGACAATGCAAGAACAAATTAAGAAAAAAGTTGTTCCCAATTGTGCGTGGGATACGCAGCGACGTTTCTCTTGTCAGGAACAGATGTTTCTGTTACCATAGCGGCATGGCACATCAGTGGAATATTGTCGGCCATGAGCATGCTATTGATATTCTGCGCCGCACGCTGCTGGCGCAGCAGGTTCGCCATGCCTATTTATTTGTTGGCCCTCAGCGTATCGGTAAAACCTTGCTTGCGCATCGCTTCGCGCAGACACTGCTGTGTACCGGTGGGCCTGATCCACAGCTTGCCCCCCCGGAGCCATGTAATAGCTGCCTGGCTTGCCGTAAAGTGCTGCACGGCAATCATCCCGATGTGCATGTTATCGAGCGTGCGCCCGACAAGCAATTTATCCTCATTGAGCAGGTGCGTGCCTTGCAAGACGATGCCTCGCGCCGCAAGCTGGAGGGGCGACGTAACATCTTTATCATCCCCAATGCCCACGAAATGAATCCCCAGGCGGCTAACTGCCTGCTCAAAACGCTGGAGGAGCCGGAGCCAGATGTCGTGCTGTTGCTCACCACGCCAGATGCCGGGCTGCTTTTACCGACCATTCTTTCGCGTGTGCAGCAGGTTGCGATGCAACTCCTGACCAGCGAGCAGATCAAAGCAGCTCTGGAGCAGCAGTGGCAGGTTGAGCCGGAAGAGGCGGCCACGATTGCCGCACTGGCTGCTGGCCGTATGGGTTGGGCCGCGCTGGCTGCCGAAGATGAAGACGTGCTCTCCGAACGCTCGGCGCAACTGGAAACGCTGGCCAGTATCCCCACGCTCAATAAGGTGCAGCGCTTTGACCTGGCGCAGAAGTTGAGCGCAGAGAAGGTCGATGATCTGCTGGAGCTCTGGCTATTGTGGTGGCGAGATGTCATGCTGACCGCCAGCGGCTGCCTGGACCTGACCATTAATATCGATATGCGCGATCTCCTCAAGCGACACTCCGCTCAATTTGGCTTAGCGACTGCCGAGCAAATGGTGCGCTCTATCTTGCGTACCAGGGAGTCTATAGAGCAAAATGTAAATGTGCGTGTCGCGCTCGAAGTACTGATGCTCGACGTGCCGGCACTCAAAGCCTGATTGTTATGTAGCGGGTTGACTAGCTGCGGGCTTGCTCCGCGATGAAGGGGAGTCTTTTTATGCGCACCGATTTTCAGCATTTGCTTGTTCAGCGCGATGATTGCGTGGTCACGCTGACCATGAACCGCCCCGAAGTTTTGAATGCCTTTAATGATCTCATGTTGCACGAACTGACTGAAGCTGTTGAAGAGGCGGGACGAGATAACAGCATTCGCTGCGTGGTACTGACCGGCGCGGGCCGCGCCTTCGGGGCCGGGCAGGATCTGACCAGCTTCGCCGCCAGCCCTGCTGTTGATGAGCCGATCACCGTCAGTGAACATCTCAAAAAATATCATCGCCTGGTGTACGCGCTGCGCAGGATGCCCAAGCCGGTGGTCGCGGCGGTGCGCGGCGTGGCAGCTGGTATCTCTTGCAACATCGCGCTGGCCTGCGATCTGCGCATAGCAGCTGAGAATGCACGCTTCCTGCAGGCATTTGTCAGAATCGGGCTGGTGCCAGACGGTGGCGGAGGGTATTTCTTGCCTCGTCTGGTCGGGCTCAGCAAGGCGCTGGAGATGGCGATGCTGGGTGATGAGGTGAGTGGCCCGGAAGCCGAGCGGCTAGGACTGGTGAACCGCTGCGTGCCCGTGGAAGAATTCGAAGCGGCTACCACTGCCCTGGCGCAGCGCCTGGCCAGTGGTCCAACACGTGCCTATGGCCTGATCAAGAAGCTTATGTATACTTCGCTCGATAGCGAGTTGCCCGCCTCGCTCGAACTGGAGGGCCAGCTACAGGATGAGGCCATTCAGACGGCCGATCATCGCGAAGGCGTGGCGGCCTTTTTACAGAAACGATCGGCGAAGTATAGCGGCCAATAATCCTGATTGCGTGGATAGAAAGTTGTGCGAGTAGAAACTCTTTCAAACAGTAACCGGCAGACACAGGGGGCGCAGCGTCGTGAGTGGCTGCGCCAGCATGCTCCGCAGCATTTACAACAGTGTGCAGAGATCGTCCAGCGAGCGCTGCACCTGCGGGCTCCGGCGGCCTCGCGTAGCACGGTCGTGCTTGGCGCGGGCGCCTGCACCGAGGTACCGCTGGCCGAACTGGCGCGCCAGTCCGACGAGGTTGTGCTCGTTGATTATGATCTTTCTGCCATACAGCAGGGCGGAAACGAGCTGGAATCACCCATGCTGCGGCGCAAGGTTAGTCTGCTGCATTGCGACCTGAGCGGCGATATCAGCGTGAAGCTGGCACGGCTCCTCAGGCGTCAGAACTGGCCGGCACTCGCGGTCCAGGGCGCCGAGACCATTTTCAACGCCGCCGCGCAATGCCTGGATGAGTGTCCTGTGCCTGACCCACCCCAGATTGGCGGGCTGGTCGCGGGCGATGCTGGTCTGGTCGTCAGCTCCCTGGTGCTTTCGCAGCTTTTTAGCTATCCCATTCTCGATGTGCTTGACCAGGCGCAGGCTGTTGCGCCCTCCCTGCTGGGCGAACAGGAGCGGCATCGGCGCTATCAGGAGGCGACACAGCGCTTCCGCATGCGTGTTATCAACGCGCATCTCCACCTCATGCGCTCGCTGCTGGATGTGGGAGGTGTCGCGGTGCTGCTGAGCGATGTGCGCGGATTTGCCTTCAATGTGCATGGTACCGACCACGATTCTACACATCGGCGCTACCTGCCACTGGTACCACGCACCTTTCCCGACCTCGTGCGCGGTGTTTTTACTGTCAATGCCGAGCAGCACTGGGACTGGATTAGCGATCTACCCGGTCAAGAGCGCCCAGGCCGGGGCTACGAAGTCACGGGCTACATTTTGCGCACAGAATGACGCACTACACCTGAAATTCTTATAGCCGTAAATCCTATTAGACATGCAGCCCAGGGCATTTCTATTTTACAGTCGGGGCAGGGGTGCAGGGGACGGCTAGTCCCCTGCCGGAGCGCGAGGTGTCCTCGCTTTTCTCCACTTCTCGCCGCCGAAGGCGGCTATCAGAGCAAACTGTAGTGCCTTGCACTCAACCCTGGCCCTTGACTTGTTCGTGCACATTATCTATACTGATTATACTGTAATCACAGAGAAACAAATCGTCGCGAGGGACGAAACCATGCTGGTATGAGCCAGCAGCGAGCCGGGGAAGGTGTGAGCCCGGCACACTCAGAACCACGTGGGATGCCCCCCTCAGGCCCGGTGTGTACGGGCCGCGATGCGGAACGAACGCGTCACACAGGCGTTAGTAATTCTGGCCGGTAGCCCTCCGTTACCATGGGGCAAGGCATCGAGCGTGTGTCGTGCGTTTTTTCCGTGCCATACTATCCGTGCCTGTAGAGTGGGAAGCTATACACTTCCAATCCAGGTGGTACCACGGGCAAATCACATAGTAGATACAGCCCGCCCTGAGCAAACGTCTCGGGGCGGGCTTTTTGATTGTCCGTGAGACCCCGCGTCGCGCGACAAATGGATCGAATAGCAATTAATAAGGAGCAATCACATGCAACAACTCTCTTCTGGCGAGATCGTCAAACGCTACCGCTCGTTTTTTGTTGCGCGCAACCACCTCGCACTGCCCGGTAGCTCGCTCGTCGTTCCAGGCAACAGCACATCATTCATTATCGCGGGCATGCAGCCGCTGCTGCCCTACCTGCGTGGCGAGGTCGCGCCCCTAGCGCCGCGTCTGACCGCGCTGCAGCGCTGCCTGCGTACTGACGATGTCGAGCAGGTAGGCACCAGCATTCGCCAGAATACTGCCTTCTTTATGCTCGGCAACTGGTCAATCGGCAATTATGACAAGCGAACTACGATCCAGATGGCGCTGGATCTGCTGCTCAACCATCTTGGCCTCCCACTGGAAAAGCTCTGGATGACGGTCTTCGAGGGTGATCGCGAACTGGGTTTGTCTCTGGATGACGTGGCGGCAGAAGAATGGCGGCGCCTGGGCGTGCCATCTGAACATGTTGTGCCGTTGGGAGCGGAAGATAACTTTTGGACGATGGGAGGTGGACCGGGACCGTGTGGTCCCTGTTCGGAGATCTTTGTTGATCGTGGCTCCGAGCTAGGCTGCGGCGCGCCTGATTGCCGGCCAGGCTGTTCCTGTGCGCGCTTCCTGGAGGTCTGGAATCTGGTCTTTATGGAGTTTGAGAAGCACGAAGATGGTTCGCTCACCAGCCTGCCACAGCGCAATATCGACACAGGGATGGGACTGGAGCGCATGGCGTGCGTTTTGCAGAGCAGCGATTCGGTCTACTCCGTCGATCTGTTCCAGCCCGCGCTTGAGCGCTTACAAGCACTGGCGCCGCGAGATGACGGGAGCCCACAGGCATTGCGTGCGCGGCGCATGATTGTTGACCACGTGCGCGCGGTGCTGCTGGCTGGCCTGGCGGGCGTTGGGCCTGGCCGCGATGGGCGATCATCCGTCGTTCGCAGGCTGATCCGTCGTGCGGCGTGCCAGGGTCGCCTGCTTGGCATCGATCAGCCTTTCCTCGGCTCGCTGCTTCAGCCGCTCGTCGAGGGCCACGGCTCGCTGTTGACGCAGGATGAGCAGAAGCGTGTGCCCGACCTGGAGCGTCTTGTCACCAACGACGAGGTGATGTTCGCGCGCGTGCTCAGCAGCGGACTACGTGAACTGGAGCGCGTCGAACCCAATGAGCGTGGAATCATCGCGGGCGAGTACCTTTTCAAACTGCACGCGGAGAAAGGTTTCCCTGCGGACCTGGCGTCCGAAATTCTGCAGGAACGCGGCCTGGTTGTGGACTGGTCCGGCTACCAGCATGCGTCTGCAGATCACAGGATCGTCAGCCGTGTCAGCGTGCAGAAGCATTTTCACTAGCACGAATCTCGCGTGCCTGCTTCTACTTCCACCAGAGGTAGGCACGTAAAACCTCGTCAATATGCTCAAGGGTATGCTGATAAGTTTTGGTGATAACCCATTTGAGTGGTCTGCTGCCCCAGATCACGTCGCGTTCCTCATCCCACTGCTGCAGGCTGAAGAGCGGTAAAAGAGCGAACTGCTCGGCACGGACAGCCTTGAAATCATCAATGAGCTTCTGGACTGTGTGCTCCTGACCATTGTTCCAGGACTGCTCTTCCTTGTGTGCATCTTCCTGTGGTGTGCCAGCAATCGGTCGAGGGCCGCCGAGCCACTGGCGCATCGTGGGGAGGGCTATCGCTCGTTCATAACTCAGCAGATGATAGATAATGCGCGCGACCGGCCAGCGATCCTGTCTGGGTGGCAGGTAGAGCCGCTCCGGGGGAATTAGCTCTACCGCCCAGAGAAAGCCATCTGTGCAGGAACGCAATTGTTGGTCAAACCAGGTTGCTAGCACGATGGTCTCCTCTCAGTTCACTCTACTCGTCCAGTGTCGAGAGCAGCAGATCCAGATCCAGCTCCGGGTAGAGCGGGTAGCGCCTGAGCAGCGCCTGCACCCGTTGCTGTGCTTCGGCTTTGACGCCTTCATCCAGAATATATTTCGCCTTGCCCGGCTTGCCTGAAGCGGTGAGGGCTGGCGAGGTGCGGGCAAGCACCAGCTTGAGGATTCGACCAACCTCCTGCATCTCCTCCGTACCCATGTCCAGCGTCGTCAGCGCCGGAGTGCCGATGCGCAGGCCGCTGGTGTACCAGGGCCCGTTGCTGTCAAAGGGCAGCGAGTTGCGGTTCAGCGTGATATTACACTCGCGCAGCGCCGACTCGGCCTGGCGTCCGGTCAGACCGAACGTCTGAGTAACATCGAGCAGGAGCAGGTGATTATCAGTGCCGCCAGTTAGCACAGTCAGCGATTCCTCAACGCAGGTCTGGGCCAGCGCATGCGAGTTCTCAACGATCCTGTGCGCGTAGTCCTGGAACGCGGGCGTAGAAGCTTCACGGAACGCGATGGCCTTGGCCGCCATAATATGTGGCAGCGGCCCACCCAGCATGATCGGACAGCCCTTGTTCACCCACTCGGCAAATTCCTGCTTGCACAGCACCATGCCTCCACGCGGCCCGCGCAGCGTCTTATGCGTTGTGGTGGTGACAATATGCGCATGGGGCACGGGATCGTAATCGCCTGTGAAGACCTTCCCGGCGACCAGTCCAGCGAAATGTGCCATGTCTACCATCAATACGGCCCCAACCTCGTCGGCTAGCTCGCGCAGCCTGGCGAAATTGAGCTTGCGCGGGTAGGCACTGTAACCGGCCAGCAGAATCAGCGGGCGAATCTCGTGCAACTGCTTACGCAACTGGTCCAGGTCAATCAGCTTGCTCTGTGGGTCAACGCTGTAAGTATGGACGTCAAACAACTGGCTGGAGATGTTATGGCGGTAGCCGTGGGTGAGATGTCCGCCAGAGTAGTAGTCCAGGGAGAGCAGGCGCTGGTTATGCATAGCGGCCCGCACCTTTGCCCAATCTTCGCGCGAAACCTTGGAAGGGTCTTCCTGGTTGATCTCGCTGAGCAGCGGCTTCTCGATCTGCGCCGACAGAATTGTCAGGAAGGCAACCAGGTTGGCGTCGGCGCCAGAATGGGGTTGGACATAGGCATGGTCAGCTCCAAAGAGCGCGCAGGCCAGTTCAGCGGCCTCGGACTCCAGCGCATCGACGTTGTCGCACCCGGCATAGAAACGGTGATATGGATAACCCTCGGCGTACTTGTCAGTGAGCCAGTTGCCGCTGGCAAGCTGCGTGGCCAGAGAGCTATAGTTCTCGCTGGCGATGAGCTTCAAGTTGTGGCGCTGGTCGCGCAACTCCTTGATAATGGATGCGGCGACGCTGGGAGACGCTGCGGCAATAGTATCGAGGCTGGCGTAGAAGGCGGCGGCCTCGGAGCTGGGCGAGGCTCCCTGCAGGCTGTGTAGATAGCGTGTGAGAAGCGTTGACTGTGATGCAATCATGAATATGCTCTCCTTTGCTGCGAAAATGGCGAAAAGCTTTGCTTGCAGGATGCAGCCCAGGCGAGCGACTGTCTTCAAACGGCTCTCCAGGCTCCCCAGTGGTTATTCCACTTGCATCGCCAGTCGCCGGGAGAACATATGCGTTTGTTGGTCCTGTGTTTAGTATAGCAACTTTGCCGGTAGAGTCAAGCAAGATAGCGCTCTTTTTTCGTTTATAAGCTACTCTCTATATATTGCCACAGGACAGCCGCGCTTTGCATACAGTTTTTGCTTATCTCAGCCAGCTCTTTCAGGCGCTGTTGAGCTGCAAGAACAGCCTGATCCGGTGTGCCCTGTGCTAGCTGATTCAACACCATACGAATGGCCTCAAAATCATAGTTGGCCTTGCGCAGCAACGTTACCACCTGTAGCCTGCGCAGTTGTTCGGCATCGTAGAGCCGGTAGTGGCTCTCGGGGTCTCGACCAGGCTGAAGCAGCCCTCGCGTTTCCCAGTAGCGCACTGCCGAGGTGCGTACCTTCACTTCTCGCGCTGCCTCATGCACATAGAGTCCCCGGCGGTAGCGTGGTATATGCTCCAGTTCAGGCAGCGAGGAAGTAGCACGCAGGATATTCAGTATCTGCTCGACCTCCTGGCGGTTGCGATGAATCTCCGCGTGCCGTTCGTCGATCAGGACAAGCGCTGCAGTGACGTCTCCTGCATGGATATTGGCCATGATCTGACGCGACCTTCGCCAGCCGTAGCCCGCTATCAGCAGGCGCGAGACGCGTAGAGCGTCCAGGTGATATTGTGTATAGAGGCGATAGCCACTGGCACTGCGCTCAGCCGCAGGCAGGAAGCCCAGCTTTTCATAGTTACGGATCGATTGGACGCTCAATCCGGCGGCTTTGGCGAGTTCTCCCACGCGTAATATTCGCTTCACCGTTCTCCCACTCTGCTCAGTTGGTGAAGCGCTGCTCGGTGCCACCGGCCAGATCTTCATAGTTTCCATGTGTGTATTCTGTCAGCACAGCCTGCCAGAAACGACGGGCGGTCATATTGCGGGCCAGCTCATAGACAACCCAGCGGCCATGATGCAGCTCTAGCACCTGTATCGCTGCCTGGCGTCCCACCCCCTGCTGGCGGTATTTCGGCGTGATATAAAAATCCAGCAGCTCGAAATCGATCCCTTCGGGCAGGTATTTTTTCTCTGCGCAAACAATCGCAAATCCAGCAGGATTGCCGTCCACCCGGATAAGATAGCGCAGGCATTCGTCGCGTATCCACCAGTTGGACGTGACAAACTCGTCAACCGTCTGTGGACCAGGTAGCCCATGAGGCTTCCAGATGGGCAACCCGGCCTCGTTGATCAGGATATTATCATCGTATTGTGAGAGCGCGTAAAAGAAATCAAGAAAAAAATGCCTGATCGTTCGCATCTCCTGCTCATTGGCTGGTGCCACCGCAATCTGCATATAGCCATCCTCCTGGTCTTGTGCGGCTTTCATCTCTAACTTTTAAGTACAGATAGAGAGTTAGAAAAGGAAAGTATACATGTTGTACCCTCAAGCCTATTGATTCAATTGTAAACCCTCTATTCTTGCGTACATGATATACCATAGAACT
>JAFMRP010001707.1 GCA_017354095.1 Ktedonobacteraceae bacterium | reverse complement strand
AGTTTCATGGCTTGCCGGGACGGAGAACACCTACCTTACAGGCCAAAACATACTCATCGATGGCGGGCTAACCCGAACGGCCAAGGCGTAGATAGGGGTCAATTCAGGAAAGGTGGAAACGTGTCCGGGGCGCGCGAACTGCTCGATGCCCACCACAAGCTCGACCACGAGTCGCGCAACCGTGGTGGCAGAGTATTCATAAGCAACTGGTACTGCGAGCATCCGTTCGCTGATTCTGTACTATCGACAGGATACAGTCCAACCCTCACAGCGCGAGAGCTACTGCCGTACTACTTCCAAAATGACGATCATAGGCTGCACGCTCAAATAGCTGACTTCCACGAGTCCAAGGGTGAGGGCCGCCTCAAGACCGACAACATTTTCGTTACGGCAGGCCTGTCTCCCCTCATTACTGCACAAATACTGCTCCTCAAACGACGTGGCGTCAAGCGCATCTTCTATGTACGACCACTCTATTATACATACTATTTTCTAGCGGAGACCCTTGGCATAGAGCTAGTTCCCCTCAATTCCGACCCCCTGCTCAATGATAGTATCGCGGTCAGATTGCCGCATGAACATGCGCAATACCTGCTTCTCTGCGATCCCGTCTGGTATCTTGGCCGAAACATCTCTCATGCTTCAATCGACGCTATTCGGAGCTGGCAGTTGTCAACTGGAGGCGTCGTCCTCGTCGATGGCGCATTCCAGTATCAGCGGTGGACAGGAAACGATCAGCCCGAGCCTACCTACCGCCTTGTCGCTAAACAAACTATCAGGAATATGTGCCCGACTAAGGCAGTGGCGGTGCACGGCGTCCGTTTCGCTTACGCTATCGTGCCACCGGAGTGGCGGGAAGAGCTACGGTATTGCTATGCGAACACTTCAGGGTCAGGTGCCGCTTTCGATAAAAGCGCTGCATCATCGATCATGAGATGGCTGAACGGAAGCAACTCAAATACTCCGCTGCTCGATTATATACACCGGCGCTATGATTCGCTGACGAGGCACTCCTATATTGTTGACTCTATTGGTGCCGCTGCTTCGTATTTCATTTTTGTCTCCGTTCCAGTCCCGGCAGATCAGCTTATTACTATGGACCAGCGGTTTTTTGATGCCACCTGCTATCCAGGCCAGGTGCGCCTCAATCTGCTGCTTCCCACTGAGGACCTTGTTACATATATGCAACTAGCAGCGGCTGCCCTTGGCAAGGAGGCCCGGCCGCCTGCGGAGTACTTGCACGAGATCGGGCCATCGTCTGTCTAGCTGCCCGTTGAAAGGCGGCTACAATCGAGGGGAGGAGCAGATGCGCGAGCCGAACTGGATTTCAGCGGTCAGTGACGGAGAAGCGTCGCGGCAGGATTGGTCTCGAATCAATTTCAGTCAGCTTGCCGAGGTGCGGGATGATGTCGCTGATATTACCCGACGGGTGGTAGCATCAGCTGATGACGCTCCGAATGCAGAAGCAGAAGCATTGCACCGAGCGGTCGCCCGCCTAGTCTTGGATCGCTTTCGCGACCCGTTCGGCAAGTCTGCAGAAAATGTCGGATGGTCTCCGC
>JAFMRP010000478.1 GCA_017354095.1 Ktedonobacteraceae bacterium | reverse complement strand
GCAGGCGACCGAGCAGGGGAGAGCCGGTTAGCGCCACCAGGTCGGGGCCGTTGCTTGGACCAAAGACCTCATAGCGCTCGCCGTTGGGCGTCTGGAAGTAGGCCATATTCTCCACTACGCCGACAATCACGCCTTTGAGCTGCTGCACCATATGGATGCACTTTTTAACGACCATGGTTGCCAGCATCTGTGGCGATGAGACGATGATAATGCCATCGACCGGGAGAGACTGCATGACCGTCATGGGAGCATCCGACGTACCAGGCGGCAGATCGACCAGTAGATAATCGAGGGGACCCCAATCGACGTCACTGTAAAACTGTTTGATCGCGCTGGAGACCATGGGTCCGCGCCAGACGACGGGATCACTCTCATTTTCGAGGAACATATTCATCGACATGACCCTGACGCCGCCTTTGCTGGTCAGGGGATCGATGCCGCCGCTGACCGACTTCGTGGGGCGTCCGTTCGTGCCAAACATACGCGCGATACTGGGGCCGGTGATATCACCGTCCAGAATGCCGACCCGCTGTCCCTGGCGGCGCAGAGAGACGCCCAGCAGCCCGGTGACCAGGGATTTACCCACGCCACCCTTTCCGCTCATAACGGCGATAACCTGCTTTATCTTACGGCCAGGATCGCCGGAAGCCATCGTCAGAGGAACGCCGCGCCCGACGGGGGCCTTCTTAGGGGCCACCGAGATCGGCTCACCATGGACCGAAGCGTTGAGATCTTTGAGCAGCAGGTCCAGCTTCTCCGGCGTAAAGCGATGGGTGCGAGCGCCACCGGCCACGCTCTCACGCGAACCGACCGCGCAGGCGGTACAGGGCAGGCCATGCCCATGAAAGACCTTGACCGTTGAGGGATATTTCGTAACGACATCGTGAATGATCATGTCAGCAGTGATATCAGACATGTGTTGCAACCTCATTAGCGGTTCCAGGCTCAGATGCCGGGCCGCTTTATCTTAAAAGTATGTTAGAGATCATAGCCAGCGAAAGATAAGGATCAATTCCGACTCTTACACTCAGATATTATAGCATAACATGTGTTCTGCTCGCCAACCATGGTGCGGGGGGATTATGGGATGAGTTTCTCCTGGTATGAGATTTTAGAATTGCGCACGGAACACGATTATGCTATGATGGCAACGTCGGTGTACTGGTACTCGTCCATTTGCACGAAACACGCCACTCACAGAGGGACAATTGCATGGAAACGACCCACGATGCAACTTATTTAAAGCAGGTAGATATCTTCGTCAACCTGAACGATGAAGAGATCCAGGAACTTATGTCGGTAGCGAAAAGGCGTGCGTTTCGAGCGGGTGAAGTGATTTTTCACCGCGACGATCCCGGTCAGGTGCTCTACGTGATTAAAGAGGGCAAAGTCAAGATCTCGATCATCAGTCCTGATGGGCAGGAGATCTCGCTGGTCGTCTTTGGCAAAGGGGATTGTTTTGGCGAGCTGGCACTGCTCGATGGCGAGCCACGTTCCGCGGATGCGATAGCGATCGAGCGCGTGGAGTGTTACACGCTGCAGCGGGCCGATTTCCATAAAGCGATTATGAAAAACCCCAAGATTGGCATCCAGGTATTGGAAGTGTTGTCGCGACGTCTGCGGAAAACCGACAGGCAAGTGGAAGATCTGATCTTTCTGGATGTTTACGGTCGTGTCGCGAAGAAGCTGCTTGAGCTTTCCGAAGAGCACGGGGTGAAAGTCAGCGACGGCACGCTGATTGATGTGCGCCTGACCCAGCAGGAGCTGGCTTCGATGGTTGGGGCATCGCGCGAAAGCGTGAATAAAGTAATGGGCTACTTTACTGAGAAGCAGTATATCAGTAAAGATAGGCATAGAATCACCATCCATCGAATGGCGGACCTGAAGCGGCGTATCTATTAATTGCCCCTCCGCTCTCCCCACTTTTGGGGAGGCCCTGTTACCCATGTTTGATACAAAACGTTCCAAGTCGAGGATAGTTTTTATCATTTATTGAAGGGGTAACGCCTCATTGGAAGAGAAAACGCTCACGCAACCTGACCAGCAAGCGGACCAGGGGGCAAACGTCCAGCAGGCAACTGCTTATCCATCTCATCCAGGCGCATATCTACTGGCACTCATCCAGGCCATGCGTCCACGGCAGTGGACGAAGAATTGCGCGGTCTTTATCGGACTTGTCTTCGCGCAGCGGCTACTCGAACCGTTAGCCCTGGGCCGGGCTGCTCTTGCTTTTAT
This sequence comes from Ktedonobacteraceae bacterium, assembly GCA_017354095.1. Lineage (GTDB taxonomy): Bacteria > Chloroflexota > Ktedonobacteria > Ktedonobacterales > Ktedonobacteraceae > Bu33. The sequence goes on along the minus strand of JAFMRP010000478.1, from coordinate 2,740 downwards.
TATCTTCTGTCTCGCATCCAGCAGCATTTATCTCCTCAACGATTTATTGGACCTGGAAAGGGATCGCCAGCACCCTGTCAAACGCCTGCGGCCTCTGGCCTCCGGGCGGCTACCTATTCCCTGGGCAATCACGGGAATGGGGGTGCTGGTATTGCTCAGCGCCAGCCTGATACTCTTGCTATACGCTATCCCTCTCCAACAGACACCCGATATCTTCGCCAAATGGGGGGGAGCCACGCTGCTGGTCGCGCTGATCATCGCCGCCTATCTGCTCATGATGGTACTTTACAGTACACGATTGAAGCATGTTGTGCTGATCGACGTTTTTATCATCGCGCTCGGCTTCGTCATGCGCATTGTGGCGGGTGCAGTGGCCGTCCCGGTCTCCATCTCGCCCTGGCTCTACCTGGTTACCTGCTTCCTCTCACTGTTCCTGGCGCTTTGTAAGCGCAGGCATGAGCTGGTACTGCTGCAGGGATCGGCCAGCAGTCATCGGCAGATTCTCAAGGAATACAACATACCCATGCTGGACCAGATGATCACGGTAGCCGTCACCGCCACGCTGATCGCCTACAGTCTTTATACGATCCAGGGTCAGACGGGCAATCATCGCCTGTTTGTCACAATTCCTTTTGTGCTCTATGGTATGTTCCGCTACCTGTACCTGGTACATATGCGCATGAGCGGGGGCAGTCCAGAAGAGGTACTGCTACGTGACCGGTATATGCTCGGAACCGTTTTGCTATGTACAATACTCGTCGTTACCATACTCTATATACTGCCGCAGTAACGCACGGCTCTCTAGAACGAGTTACTGGCGCCAGAGCACAAGGGGAACAATAGGAAGTAACACACGCCTGCCCGCGCCTGAAACGAACGAAGCATTATTCGCGCCGGCACGCACTGGAGAAATATGTCACATGAAGACACTGATCATCATTCCAACCTATGATGAACGGGAGAATTTGCGCCCACTCCTGGAGGCTATTTTCTCGCAAGCGCCAAAGACAGACTTGCTGATAGTTGACGACAACTCGCCGGACGGCACTGGCGAGTTAGCGGATCAGATTGCCCGCGAAGATTCACGCGTGCACGTGATACACCGCAGTGGTAAGCTGGGGCTGGGCACTGCATACATAGCAGGTTTTAAGTACGCAATCGACCATCATTATGACGCAGCATTTGAAATGGATGCCGACTTTTCGCATGATCCGCGCTTCTTGCCCGACTTTTTGAAAGAGATCGAGCACGCGGACCTGGTAATTGGCTCGCGCTACATTCGCGGAGGTGGAACGCCCAACTGGTCGCCCCTGCGCCGCTTTATCAGTGGTGGCGGTAACATATTCGCGCGCGTCATGCTGGGCATACCGGTGCATGACTGCACGGCAGGCTACCGCTGCTACCGGCGCGAGGTGCTGGAGAACATTGGCCTGGATGGCGTCGAGTCGCAGGGATATGGCTTCCAGGTTGAGATGACCTACCGGACATTGCGCCAGGGCTACAAAATTGTCGAGACGCCGATCATTTTCGTGGACCGGCGCGTCGGCAAGTCGAAAATGTCGCGCAAAATTGTCATTGAAGCCTTTACCTACGTTCTGCGCACTCGCTTTGGAAAAAAGCCCGAAAACCGCACTCCACTCACCGGCAGTCCGGTACCCGGAAACAGAATCGAAGAGGTTTCTTCAACCAGCAACAGCTAATATATAAGCATAGTTTTTAAGAGGCCAGCGCGCTCATACAGATCCGCGCGCTGGCCTCCTTTGCTGCTCACAGGTGGATATTTTGCGCCAGCAGGAGCAGATAGGCAATCTCGGCCCGGATATTGACGTGCAGCACAGCGGAGACAAACGCGTTGGCATGGCCGGAGACAACCGCCAGCACGATCAGAAAGAGGATAATCATCAACATAGCGCCCAGCGTCAGCGTGAGCACACGCTCAAGCCACCGCACCATCCTGCGGCGTTTGCGTTTCCCGGGCTGCGTCTTGATGTCAGCAACCCCGGGTTGTGTCTTGATATCAGCGACTGAGAAAGTCTTCTTGCTCCTGGCGCGTACACTGTCCTGATCGAACGGCCCGGCGACCGGCTCCATGCGTGGCCGCTTACGCTTTGGCCTGGTAGGCAGATCAGCCAGAGCGCGGGACGGCTCTTCCAGGTGGCGTGGCGGGGGCGCGGTCTGCTCTCTAGCACCCAGAGGCCAGGTAGGGATGTCTGCCGTATCCTCAGCGTACTCAGGAGCAACCAGAAAACGTCCATGTCGCACGCAGACCAGGGGCGCAACGTTGTGGCGCTGGCGCTTCCTCTGCTCCACACGCGTCAGCGACGGCACAAAGAGTAAGCCGGTGAACGGCTTTACGGGGCCGCGAAAAGGCAGGCGGGCCTCCTGCGCGCACTGACCACACACGCCATTCACGTCATCCCAGCATTCAGGACAGGCGGGCCGCCGGCAGCGAAAGCAGAAATGGCACATGCTCATAAAAGCCGACTCCAGAGCGATGGGCGGCCCCTGTAAAAGATGCATGTACCATTGTGATGGCGAGTAAGCAGCCTGGCAAATCACACACGTAATTTTTCCTTGCTCATCGCGCATCTCTCTATGCTGCTCATGTTCTGGACGTTGAGCGGGCATACGATTGGTCACTGACGCCTCCTGAGAGATCAAGAAAAAGCTGCATAAGTCATGAAACGAACGTAATCTTTCTATGCCTATTATAACCTATATCACAGCACGATATATATAG
>JAFMRP010000477.1 GCA_017354095.1 Ktedonobacteraceae bacterium | reverse complement strand
GAAACGGATATCTTCTACTATGAAATGCATGTTAATGCTGCAACACATTGGGGAAAACTCTGGTGAGTATATTGACGAACTCTTACATGGCTATGATGTGACCTATGATCCCATTAATGTCGGAAGCGACCCCTTACCCAATCCTCGCGACTACGACGCTATTGTCGCGTTTGGAGGATCTCAGCACGTTTACGAAGCGACGAGCTATACCTACTTTGCAGAGGAGATAGCCCTGATACGCCGTGCTGTTGCCGAAGATATTCCTTTTCTCGGCATCTGCCTGGGGGGCCAGTTGCTAGCTCATACCCTGGGTGGTATAGTAAAGAAACATGTCGTTTCAGAAATTGGCTTTTATATCGTTCAACTAACGGAAGAGGGGAAGCAAGATCCCCTTTATGCTGGCCTGCCAGGCTACCAGAAAGTTTTTCACTGGCATGAGGATGTATTCGACCTTGCCGATGACAGCATTTTGCTAGCGACGACAGCAGAGACACCGAACCAGGCATTTCGCTATGGTCGCCGGGCCTATGGTTTGCAATATCACATCGAAATCACACCAGAATTGTTGCATAGCTGGCTGAGAGAGGTAGGGCCCGAGGAAGATACACCCGATTTGGCCAGGATACGAGCACTTGAGTCGCTGACACAGTCTGAATTCGTAGAATATCAAGAGCATACACGCATCATATTCAGAAATTTCTTGCGTATTAGCGGGATCATCTAAGGTAAGATAGAGCTAAATGATATCCTTATCACAGATCCATTAAATCCCCAAAATTAGAGAAATATTGCAATACAAGTACAATCGAGGATCACACTATGCGAATCTGCTCTGTGTCGACACTTCAAGTGGGTAGTACATCAAAAAGAGAAGGAGTGAATCTATGTAAAATTACACAAAAATCGCTCAGACCCTTTCCTTTTCAACCCGCTTTCTGCTATACTTGCACTCATAACCAATACGTTTTAAGCCAGAAGCTCGCTGTACCAAATGACGTAGTAGTTGGAAATTATTAATACTGTAGAAGCAATGATATTGAAAACAACATCCGAAAGGCAGCATTTGAAAAAGATGCCGCAACATAAGACAGGTCCAAATACTAGAAGAAATCGCCATACCGCTATACGTAATCGTGCTTTAGAACTATCCCCATTTACCTACGCAAGCCGAACCATTGCTAATGAGCGTCATCCACACCGTAATGAAGATAGCGTACTTGTCGAGCAAACAACAGGCCTTGTAGCTGTCTTTGACGGAGTAGGAGGTAGTGCAGCGGGCGAAATCGCCTCACGCACAGCGGCCCAGGCCACCCGGCACGGTTGGCGCCGTGTCCTCAAGCAGCATCAAAAGGGGCGTCGCACACTCACACTTCTCGATAATTGTAATGAACTTGACCTCTGTGCTATTCTTCAAGACCTGATCCTCGAATCCGACGAACTCGTACGCAGCGACGGAGCCCAACGAGCCGGCACTGATGACCTGGCCACAACTGTCGCCCTCGGGGTCCTCTGTCGAAAACCAGGCACCAACGACCACAAAATGGTTTTCGCTCATGTTGGTGATAGCCGTATCTACCTGCTACGTGAGCAGGAGCGTATCCGGCGCTTAACCAGCGACGATGGTCTGCTAGCCAAGCTGGTCGAAAATCAGATCGTGAACGAACATGAAGCACTACACATTGATCAAGCAATGGAAGCCCGACAACTCTCCGATATTGAGTTTAATTACTTCAGGTTACGTGGCGGCATCACCCAGGCCCTGGGAGGGCCACTTCCCCCGACCATCCATACAGCTACCCTCGACATCCAGATTGGCGACCGTATCCTGCTCTGCACAGACGGCATCCACGATAACTTGATCGATGACGAAATCGAACACATCTTGAAGAGCACGCCACGCACCGCGGTCGCACGGAATCTGGTAGAGAAAGCACTAGAACGTTCCCGCCAGGAAAGCAGCACAACCATTCGCGCCAAACCCGACGACATGAGCGCGATCGTTCTTACCTGCCGCTTTTAACGGTATCTGTCTCATCCTACACTCATATGCAGCAGCCAGGTTGCTATAACTCGCAGCCTGACTGATCGTTGTGCCTAAAAGAAGGGACGAACCTCGGCCCATAAGGATGGCATCGTAAAGCAATACGTTTTCGCGTCCTTCTCCCCTCTCCATACGTTGAGCTTGTGCATCTGACAGTTTAGTGTTAAACTATGAAGAAGATAGAAAGGGGAACAGAAAGCGATGCCTGGATTAGCGGTGCTGGCCTGGATGCGCCTGGCGCGCGTGTTTCAGAAAGTTGATCGCGCCACAGCCGATGAACTACGAACCTGGAATCTCAATACAGCTCAGTTCGATGTGCTGGTCAGAGTTGGATCGTCCAAGGGCATTACCCAGCAGGAACTGGCGGATCGCCTCCTGGTCACCAAAGGCAATATCTCGCAGCTGCTTGATCGCATGGAGCGACTGGGACTCCTGCAGCGTCGTCAGGATGGACGCTCCAAGTCTCTTTCACTTACCGACGCGGGGCAAAAGCTCTATAAGGAGATTGTACCTCTTCACGAGATGATGATCACACAACAATTTTCCGTACTCTCCAAAGAGGAGGTATCGCAATTGCTACGCCTGTTGCGCAAACTGGACCATCATACATAGCGCGTTTTTTTTAACACAATAGTTTAGTCGTAAACTATTGAGGAGAAGCCAATATGCAACTACAAGGTATTCACCACATTACAGCCGTAACTGGAAACGCCTCACTGAACGTAGCATTCTATACGCAGGTGCTGGGCTTGCGCCTGGTTAAGAAAACCGTCAATCAAGACGACGTTTCAGCCTATCATCTTTTCTACGCTGATGCGGACGGACGACCCGGCACTGATCTCACCTTCTTTGACTGGCCTGCTATCGGGCGTAATCGGCCTGGCAGCGGAATGGTTTCAGCGATCGGGCTGAGTGTAGCCGAGCGCGATCAGCTTCCCTGGTGGGAAAAGCGCCTGGATAGCTTCCATGTTCAGCACGATCCTATCAAAGACGACACACAACATGGACGCTCAGTACTGGCCTTTCGCGATCCGGAGGGACAGCGACTTGAGCTGATTGCTGATCGCAGAGGGGCAATGGAAGTAACACCCTGGAAGGATAGTTCGATCCCCACAGAAATGGCACTGCGCGGCTTCTCGGCAGCCACACTGACCGTGAAAAAGCTTGAACCGAGCGCTCTTGTACTGACGGAGGTTCTGGGCTTCCGCAGAGTTGATAGAGGCGACGAGACACAGAAGGACGATGTCGTTTTTGAAGTGGGCTCTGGTGGACCGGGTGGTGAACTGCGCCTGCACGTGAATCCGAACATACCCTATGGCCATCTCGGAGCTGGAGGAGTACACCATATCGCCTGGCGCACGCCTGACACACAGCAGCATCAGCAATGGCGAGACCGCCTGGCCAGCGCCTCACTGAACGTAACGCCAGTGATTGATCGCTTCTACTTCAAGTCGATCTACTTCCGCGAGCCAGGTGGAGTGCTCTTTGAGATAGCTACTGACGGCCCGGGGTTCGCGACTGACGAAGATATTGAGCACCTGGGCGAACGCCTGGCGCTGCCGCCGTTTCTTGAGCCATATCGCGAAACGATTGAAGCGAACCTGACGCCCATCACACCTCCCGATCTCAGTGCTTAGCATAAAGCCATCCAGAAGGCGATGGATAGGCCAGATCCGCGAGGGGTACCTTACGTTGCCAGGTTTAACCTTGATAATGCCTGGTGCCCCTTTGCGGATTGCTGGCAACATCAGGTGAGCACCGCCAATTGCACGCGCACGCTCTGTCCATAGGCAGTCTCGACGAACAGTTTCTGGAGATCAAGCAAATCAGGTGGTGAGTTGGGGAAGTTCAAGCGTGCGTTTTTCGCCCCAGGTACCCTGCCATTCGCATGTATGAACAGTGGCGGGCGTCGGCTCTTTCCCCTCAAGCACCTCTGGCATGGTTTCTTTTTCTCGCCTGGAGCAGCTCAGGCGAATGGTGTAGCTTTTTGCATCCAGCACAATACATTCGACGCTTAAGGCGTATTGTCCCCATTGTACAGATTCTGCCCGGTACACGGCTCCCACACGACGCAGCGCCTGCGGCAGCGCTGGAACAAGCGTTATTTTATCTGCCGCTTCTTCTCGTAGTCCTAGCAGGTAGCGCAGCAATAAGTGGACACTCAGCGCGCCCCAACCATATCCCTCGATGCCAGCATTCACATAATCGATCTCGCCCCACTTTCCAGCCGTCACGGTCTGCCGGTACTCACGGGTCACGCCGGGCAAGCCCCCATGTTCATCCGGTTCTCGTCGATCGATACTGCGATAGGACCCATCAATAAAGTGATAAGCCAGTTCGGCTGCTTCGAGGGGCCTATCGGCGGCAGCCGCTGCTCCCACCAGGGTCATCACAACCGGAGGCCAGGAGAGTGGTGCCCAGCCGCTATGCACGGGTGGCCTGATAAAAGAAGGTAGGAGCGACTCGATATGTTCCTGACTCGTAGCTCCACAGAAGATAGGTGCAAGGTGCATGGTGTCCTGCTGCTCAGACCACTCCTGGGCAACAGAGTCATAATCGCGGAACCAGTTATCCCGCCACATCAGCCTTGTTCTGGCGATGAACTCGTTGGCGACCCCTCTCCACCAGGCAGATTCAGCGGCAAAGTCGATCTCGCCAGAAGTCGTATCTGCTTGCTGCAGCTCGGAGGCCCAGCGAGATACAATCTCCGCTGCCTGGGCCATGCTGGCTTGCAAGTCTACCGGGCGTACATGCTGGATGATGGTGCCACCTGTTTGTTGAGGGCCAAAGCGGCTGGAGACATCCTGCCCGCTTTCCCGGGAAAACGAGATGCAAAAATGGTACTTCGTCGGTATAACCCAGGCTGGATATTATATCAACCCCACACTGTTAGAACCCGCATACGCCTAAGAAGGAATAGAAGCAACATATTATG
>JAFMRP010000476.1 GCA_017354095.1 Ktedonobacteraceae bacterium | reverse complement strand
CGGCGATGGCCGCCCCCACTCGCCCTGAGCTTCCGGTAATGAGGATACGCATAGAGAAAATCCTGCTCTCTGACTCAGTCCATCCTTAAACGTAGCATAGCCTGCTATCCACCAGTATAAAACATATTACGCTTATGTATGTGGCTACGCCGTGCCCAGTTGCCAGGAATGCTGATAGGCAAGCTGCGCCTCATTCAGAGTATCTAGCTTAACGCCCAGTGCTCGCAGCTTCAATTGTGCTACGCGCTCGTCAATGTCGGACGGTACATCATAGACGTCAGGAACAAGCCGCTGATGCTGCTGCACCAGGTAGCGCGTGCTGAGCGCCTGGTCAGCGAAGCTCAGATCCATCACGGCGGCTGGACTGGCTTCGGCAGCGGCCTGACCCACCAGCCGTCCCTGGGCCAGCAGATAAAGCGCATGTCCATTGGCCAGGTGATACTCGGTCATGTGCGAGCGGACCTGCGCTGTGCTTGTAGCAAGGTCTCGCAGGCTGGCGACATCGATCTCAACGTCGAAATGTCCCGAATTGGCCAGGATGGCTCCGTCTTTCATCAGCGCGAAATGCTCGCGGCCAATTACGCCAGCCATACCGGTCGCGGTCACAAAAATGTCGCCCAACAGCGCCGCCTCGGCCATCGGCAGCACCTGGAAGCCATCCATGGTCGCCTCCAGCGCGCGTGTAGCATTGACCTCGCAAACGATCACACGCGCTCCCATACCATGAGCGCGCATCGCGATGCCCCGGCCACACCAGCCATAGCCCGCCACCACGAAAACCGCGCCCGGCAGGAACACATTGGTCGCGCGCAGAATACCGTCGATAGTATTCTGGCCCGTGCCATAGCGATTATCAAAAAAGCGCTTGGTCGGCGTATCGTTCACAGCGATCACGGGGAAGCGCAGCCGCCGCTCTTCAGCAAGAGCACGAGCGCGCACCACACCAGTCGTCGTCTCCTCAATGCCCGCCACCACAGCGCCGTTTTCGGCACGATTGTGCAGCGCCACAATCAGGTCAGCGCCGTCATCCATGACAATATGTGGATCAATGGCCAGCGTTGCCTCAATGTGGCGCCGGTAGGCCGCGAGATCTTCATCATAGAAGGCATAGACGGAAATACCGTTTTCGACCAGGGCCGCGCAGACATCATCACGCGTGGAAAGCGGATTAGAAGCGCAGAGCGCAACCTGCGCGCCACCAGCTTGCAGCGTGGAGAGCAACACCGCCGTTTCAGTGGTGATATGCAGAGAGGCCGCGATCCGCTGCCCCCGAAACGGCTGTTCGGCGGCAAATTCATCGCCTATCTGGCGCAGAACAGGCATATGGCGCGCCGCCCAGGCAATACGCTGTCTGCCCTGCTCGGCCAACCCAAGATCACGAATGTCATACGACATACTTGAAAATCCTTTCACTTCTCGTATCGAAATTTATGCAACGCGATGATCCCGCACCTGCTGTTGCAGGCGGCGCTGCTTACGCATCTCCCAGCCGATCCAGTCGCCCGTCTGCGGCACCTCTTGCAGCGCCGGAGCCAGTTCGACCTCAACCGGTACGGACCGACACTGGTCAAAGTAACCGCGCAACGCGGCGACCAGGGCGGGATTGGCACTGACGACAGCCTGACAGGAAGATTGTGAGCTCAGCGTGCCCACCAGCGCCTGTTGGGTGTCGCATAGCAGGAGGATATTTCGTGTGCTGGTATTACCTGCCCGGAAGACGTGGCAACCCCGCATCCGCGCCTGCGTCAGCGCCTCGCCAACAGCCGTCTCCTCTTCCAGAGGCATGGTCAATTCGAGCGTCTCGCCAGCTCCGGCAATCATTGCCCGCGCCTGCATCAGCACAGGCTGCCACCCACGTACAACCCAGAAATCATCGCCGGCTCGTTCCTGTTCAAGAGCAGCCAGCGCGGTTGAGAGCGCGCTCAATGTTGACTCCATGCCTGCGCGCACCTGGCCAAGCAGTTGCTGTGGGTCCTGGGCCGCATAGCGCGGGGGCTCTCCGGGCTGTACCAGAGCCAGCCCCTTCTCTACAAGCCGTTCCAATATCTCATAACTGCGCGAGAGCGGCACCTGCGAACGCTTGCCTACTTCATAGCCGGTAAGCGCCCCATGCACAAGCAGTGCATAATACGCCTCAGCCTCATACTTGTTCAGGCCAATCTGCTGCAGCAGCTCTATTGTCGTCATAGCCCCTCCAGATAGTAACCACCATAGTGGTTACTAATATAACACCAAAAGAAATCCCTGGCAAGAGCCAGGGTGAATACAAGATCAGCCGTTAGCGGCGCTGGCCCTGACGGCTCATGAACTGCTTTTCGAGTGCGCGCGCCTGCGTCTCCTCATACGCCAGCTCGTAGCGCCGCGCCATCTCCAGCGCCTGTTGCAGCTCGGTGCGCGCACGCCGCTCCTCGCCCAGTTCATGCGCCACCCGCGCCAGCATCAACTGGCCGCGCGCGCGTGTTTCCGCCTCCAGACCATGCAAGGCCAGCGCCCGCAGCAGATTCTCGCGCGCGTGCTCCAGCAGCCGTTTCCTTATGGACGGCAGCGACCCAACCCTGTCCGCCTGCATAAAGCGAATCGTTCCCAGGGCAACCAGCGCCTCGCCGATGCATGGATCTTTCCGCACAGCCCGGCCAATGACCAGCGCACGCTTGACACAGGAACGGGCCTCTTCCTGCTTCTCTTGCTCCTGCAAAATCGGCGCCAGCGTCGCGTTCCAGCGGCTCTGATACTCGCGATCATTCGTACGCTCAACCAGTTCCAGGGCACGCCTGTACCATTGCTCAGCCTCGTCCATCTCGCCACTGGAGGCCGCCAGCGTGCCCAGGTTACTGTAGACAACGGAGATCAATGGATCATCATTGATGCTTCTGGCAAGGCTTAATGCGCGATGCAGCGCCTCGCGGGCCTGGCCGATTTCGGCACGTTTCAAATAATTGTAGCCAAGGTTACAGGAGACATGCGCAACCTCACGTTTGTAATCGTATTGCTCATAGATCGCCAGCGCGGTCTTCAGCCATTCCAGGGCCTCGCTGCGCTGGCCGACACTATTAGCAATGCTGCCCAGGCGCCGGTAGACCCGTCCCAGGTCAACGGGATCACTCGCAAGAATACGCTGGATACGCGTGGGATAACTGTTGCGATACAGGCTGGCCGATGGGGTCTGCATCGCTTCCAGAAGGGCCAGTTCTTCACGCGCAGCCTCTCTAGCCTCTTCATACTGCCCTTCATACAGATAGAGACTGCTCTGCAAGTGATGGAGCCGCGCCCAGGCTGGTCCCCCTTCGACTCCAGCATCGCGCAGCACCCGCTCACCCATCCGGCAGCAGCGCCAGGCCTGTGTGCTCTCAGCTTCATAGCGCCAGGCCCATCCGACCTCGCTCCACAACAACGCCCGTACCTGAGCCTCATAATGTGTATCAACCGTCTGAAGCCGGGCATGCAGTTGCAAAACCTGCTCGTAGCGCTTGCGCGCCTCCTCATAGTGGCCACGAATCATCACGCACTCCGCCAGCCGTTCCAGCAGATATCCCTGTCGCTCCAGTTCCTCTTGCTTGCTCGTCGCTTCACCTATCCCGGCCTGCTCGCGCCGTGTGATCGCCAGCATATAATGCTGCGATGCTTCTTTATAGGCCGAGAGTGTATAAGCACGATGGCCAGCCAGTTCCGCGTAATGAGCGACGTGCAGCGGTTCCGCGCCCGCCCGCTCAAGGTGATGAGTAATGGTTGCTGCCGCTTCATCTTCTCTGCCACTATACATCTTTTGCAGCGCCTCTGCCGCTCGCTGATGCAGCCACGCACGGCGTATGCCAGAAATACTCTCATATAGGTGGTTAACCAGCAGTGGATGCCAGAAATGATAGGTAATGCGCGTTCCCATGCCCTCTTCAGTCAGCACCCCTGATTGCAGCGCTTCCTCCAGCAGATTCAGCACAGCATCTTCATCGGCCATGCCACTGCGCTCTGCCATACCGTAGAGCAGCGGAAACTCGAAAGAGCCGCCCAGTACCGCAGCGCTCAGAAGCAATTCCTGGCAGGACGAGCTCAGCCTGAGCAGGCGCTGCTTGAGGGCAGCTGTAATATTCTGCGAGAACATCGGTGGCTCTGAACGCGCCATTTCTTCGGCAAACAGCGGGTTTCCGGAAACATGTTCCTGAATATATTGAATCATTGATGCCGGAAGTTGCGAGACCCCCGCCACCAGCAGGCCGATCTGCTCATTGGTCAGTGGGGCCACATCAAGGGTTCGTACAGAATGCTCTCGCTGCATATGCGCGATCAAGGTGCGCAAGGGGTGGGGGGGATTGGCTGATAGCTCGGTTTCGCGACAGGTCGCGACCATGAGCACAGGATAACCAGAAAGATGGCGGCAGAGATAGCCAAGCAGATCACAACTGTTGACATCGGCCCATTGGATATCATCCAACACCAGCAGCAGTGGCGTTTGTTCGCTGATCAGCGCCAGCAGATTGCATGTGGACTGCCAGAGCCGCAGCTGTTCCTGATTGGTCTCTGGCGCGAACAAACTGTTCTGCGTGCCAGCAGGCAGCATCTCGCTCAGTTCTGGCAACAGTGCCGTTAAAGGACGCAACATATCAAACAGGTTATTCTGCTCACTCTGCTCATAAAGCGCCGGGACCAGGCCGGCACCAATATAGAGTGCCCGGCGCAGCGCCTCGGTCCATAGTCGATACGGCACACTGCTCTCCTGCGGAGAGACGCGGCTCCAGACGGCTGCCCACTTGCGCCGCTGGGCGATGCGGCTGATCTCCTCCGCCAGGCGTGTTTTGCCGATGCCGACCTCGCCCATGAGCACCACACACTGAGGCCGACGCTGCGTATCAAGCGGCAGCGCACCAGGTCGACGCGCCCCCACCTGCATATTTTTCTCAAGCTCAACCAGCATCTGCTGCAGCGTCTCCAATTCAGAGCTGCGTCCGACCAGCGGACTCTGGTTGGTACGCCCGATCTGCGCT
>JAFMRP010001706.1 GCA_017354095.1 Ktedonobacteraceae bacterium | reverse complement strand
CGCAGCCTCAATACGACGCCGATTTATCAGGTAGTCTTCGCCTTGCAGAACGCGCCGCGAGTGGTGGAGCGGATGAGAGGTTTGGAACTGGAGCCGGTGATGGGAGACGAGTTGCGGGTGCGCTTTGATATGACAGTGCACGTCCAGGAGAGCGAAGCGGAGATCGGGCTCTACTGGGTCTACAACCGAGACCTCTTCGACCGCTGGCGGATGGAACAGATGGGACGCCACTATCTGCGGGTGCTGGAGGCGATGATAGGAGATGTTGAACAGGAGATCGGAAGCGTCGACCTGCTGGAAGTGGAGGAGCGCAGACAGATACTCGAAGAGTGGAACCAGACGCTGCGTCAGATTCCAGAAGCGACGCTGGTGGATCTCTTTGAAGAGCAGGTCAAAAGAACGCCTGAAGCCGTGGCCCTGGTATGCGGAGATGAGAAGCTGAATTACACGGAATTGAATGAGCGGTCAAACCAGCTGGCAGATTTACTAATCGGGGTAGGTGTAGGGGCGGAAGTGCGAGTGGCTATCTGTTTGCAGGAGAGCATCAGAACGATGATAGGCATCTTGGGTGTGCTGAAAGCAGGAGGTGCGTATCTCCCTTTAGACCCACACAACACGAGCGCCCGTTTGAAATGGATCATGGATGATTCGAACGCGCCAGTAGTATTGACGGATGAGGCGACGCGGAGTCGATTACCCAAGCATGTGGCTCGGGTAATCAGTCTGGATGGCGATTGGTCAGAGATAGGATTACGGTCGAGGAATAATCCGGGCAAACGTGTGCAGACACAAAATACTGCATACGTGATATACACATCGGGATCGACAGGACAACCTAAAGGAGTTGAGATAGAGCATCGGCAGCTGACCAACTATCTGGGAGCCATCAAAGAAAAAATGCGCTTGGCCCCTGGGTGGAAGTTAGCATTGGTATCGAGTATCGCTACAGACTTAGGACACACCGTATTGTTCCCTGCACTTTCTGAGGGAGGGGAGTTGCACGTAATCAGCCGTGAACTGGTAATGAACGGAGAAGAGTTAGGGAATTACTTTGAGAGAGTAGGAATTGAAGTAGTAAAAATAACGCCAACTCACTTGAAAGCGATCATGGAAGGAGGGAGAGAGCGCGCGATACCAGGCAGGTTACTGGTGCTTGGAGGAGAGCCCAGCTATTGGGAATGGATAGAAGAATTGAGAAAGAAGCGGCCGGGAATCAGGATAATGAATCATTATGGCCCTACCGAGAGCACCGTCGGAGTATTGACAAAGGAATTAACAGGAGAAGAGGAAAAGGAAGAACCACTGATCGGTAGTGTTCCTTTAGGGAAACCTTTAAGAAACGTGCAGGCATACGTATTGGACTGGAATTTGCAACCAGTGCCGGTGGGAGTGGCGGGAGAACTCTACATCGCGGGAGCGGGACTGGCGCGCGGCTACCTCAAGCGGCCCGCCTTGAGCGCCGAACGCTTTGTCGCCAACCCCTACGGCCAACCCGGTGCGCGTATGTACCGCAGCGGCGACCTGGCGCGCTGGCGCCCGGACGGCAACCTGGAGTTCCTCG
>JAFMRP010001705.1 GCA_017354095.1 Ktedonobacteraceae bacterium | reverse complement strand
CTCGTTGTGGCCCACTCCTGTAGCCATCGACGCGGGGTTTCAAGCTCAAGCGAGACGGCCACACCCCTGCCACAGAGGCGTGCCTCGCGGCGCCTGTCAGGCCGTGTCACAACACCGCTTGCGAGGCAGAGGCTTTTTGGGTCCATATACCAGCTTTTTACTACCTCTTTCTTCAATATACACACCTTTGCCTGTTTTGTACAGAGGCTTGAGAAGCGGGTTGGACGATTGTACCGCCACGTGCGAAGCAGCGAGCGTGGCCATGTCACCGCTTCGTGCCTCGCAACATCTTCTCGTCCTTACCACGGCTATCATTCCAATGATGATCCCCTCCTTTCTCAACGCCTTGACATTCGTTTTTCTTGGCTGGAAAACGAACCGTGTGAGGGATCGAATGAACATACATGATCGGTAGCGATGTAGGCTCCTGATCTCCTTCGAAGAGATCACTTGTCAACCCATTGGGCACGCGTCCACACGCTTGATGTCCACTCGCTTGCTTCTGACGCGATGACGAGAGATCCGTCGTAGGAGATGGCATCTCCCGGGCTACTGGCAGCTGTCCTACCTGTACCTGCTGCTGCTCATCACGTGGTGGGAGGTCAGCATCAAACATCGTTTTGAGCTGCATGGCCACGGTGGCAATCACGGCCTCTAGATCAGCTGGTTTTTCCCAGAACCAGCGGAACGTTTTCGGCAATTTCTTTCTCCGCAGCCGCTTATTCTGTCGTTCCATCTGCTCGATGGCGATCAGGCGTGTCTCCAGCGCGGCCCGCAGCTCGCGCTGTTCGACTTGCACGCGCAGAAAGTTGGCCTGCTTGCGTTCCAGGGCTTCGTACTCCTGCAGATCCATGGTTTCAAGGGGATTGCCTTTGAGATCCGAGGCCCAGGCGAGGGCGACGAGAAAAAAGGGCATGTTGGAAGCTGCGTATGGCAGCAGGACCCCGAACCAGACCCCAGTAAAGGCGTCTCCACTCGGCACATGCAAATTATGCGCCAGGTTGCCCAAAAAGCTGATGAGGGTACAGGCAAAGATGAAGCTCAAGATCTGGGTGGCGCGACCTCGTTCTCCCCGCGCGAGCGCATGGAGCATCGATTGGGTGAAGACGATGATCAGCAGGTCCAGCACCAGACCGACCGCCCAGCCGGAAAGCGGCTCGTAGATACCAAAGAGGTAGCCGGCGTTCTGTGCGGAGAAGACCATACACACTCCGTTGACCAGCCAGAACAGCCCCTGCCAGCTCCAGACATATCGCCTCCACCAGGGACCGAGCCTAGCACTCATTGTTCCTACGGTTGCCAGGAATCTATATATCAAAAACAACATGCCCAAAACGGTCGCACTCGTGACCGCGAGTCCGACCTCGGCGGACACCTGTTTGACGATTTCTTCCATGATGTGACATCTTTCTCTATTGAACGCGCCAGCGATGTGGCTCTCTGCCTTGCTTCAGGGCCTCGTCTCTTCGGCTTTTTTGACATCCAATTTGACATCCAATGTCGCGAATTCTTGCGCACTTTTCCCCATTCAGACGTCCTTCCACGAACCAGCCCACAACAAC
>JAFMRP010001704.1 GCA_017354095.1 Ktedonobacteraceae bacterium | reverse complement strand
TGCAATTAGTATTGGCACTGGCAGCGGCGTTGAGCGCTGGCATTGTCATTGGCCGGTTCGTGTTGTTTCATAGCTGAGAGGAGAACCAATGATGGCTAAATCCTATGCACCGGAAGTGATTGCCGATGGCAGTGGCAAGTGGTGCAGCAATGCACTACGCTTTGCGACTCGAGAAGAGGCGGAAGCTAATGTACTGGATCTCTCAATGCGCTGGTTCGCAGTGCGCGAGACCAGAGTGGTTGAGAGCGATGACCCAGTGAACTATCGATATATCAACGGTAAATTGGAGGAAGTCAAGTGACCGATGATGAACTGCGCCAAGCAGTACTGAAGATTGATCTTCTGCTAAAACGGCGGCAGGCAATGTGGGAGATATCCAAAGGCATTGCTGCGCTCGCCGCAGCGGGAGCGGTCTTTCTGGGCTTTGTACTGGCTGCATCCAATTGGCTGCATCCATCACCACAACAGATCACGGCGACCATTCATTCTTGATCAGCCGCTGACTGTTAAGATCCAATAGGAGAAATCAATGCCTGACCTAATGATCCCAGTTGTTCACCTCAATGGCACATCTAGGGACGAGCTACTGAAGCAGATCACCGATGCCATTGAGGCAGTCAATACGGCAATGGGTGCATTGCAGAAGGCGGCACCGCATGGCCGGGATTACTACGTTCAGTCGAGCACGGCCATTATGACAGCAATGAACCAGCATTACGACCGGCTGGAGAAATTGCGGGACGTGCGCGACGAGCTACAACGTATCGGTGAAGCGATTATTGACCAATGATCACGCTCAATCTTGATTATGGCGAACTGCCAGAAGCGCTATATTTGGCGCACGTATCTGCTGTTTTGATCGAACGCGACAATCCAGATGCAATGCCATCCTATTTTAGGCGTTGGGATGAACTAGATGAACCAACTCGTCAGGTATGGAGACGGACAGCAGCACGTCTTTTAGCACTGCATCAACAATAGCTGAAATCTCGGGTGCAAGCGGCAGGCTTGCGCCCCTTCTTTTTTTGTTGGAGGAGTGAATGAACGATGGCTACGGTATTGTCACGGAGAACCAATGCGCCTATCACGCCCCTTACCCAGATCAAAGACGTGGTTTGGCCAGATCGCGCTGTCCGTATTGTCAACTCACTCGATGCTGCGGGCATCAAGACGGTAGGCGAGCTATGCAGATTGAGTGAAAGTGATCTGCGTAAAGTGCGGCAGATTGGCCAAGGGTGTATTGACACGATTAAAGAAGTACTAGATAGTGCCGGTTTATCTTTGGTTAAGCACTGCTCAAAGTGCGGTGCGCCAATAGATGAAACCGGGCGGTTCGCCCACAGAAGGTAGCAGGGCGACAGTAGAGGAACGGATTGGTTCATGTGTAATCCGACTGAAGCAACACAAGATCCATTTGTGGCACGCGTATTGGCTGGTGCAACGCGGGCAGAGCTAAAAGCAGAATTTAATTTGAGCAGTGATGCCGTCTATCGACGGTTGCGGCGCATTAAAGAAAAAGGTATCAGTGCATCACCGGCTACAGCCCACAAGGTCTGGTCAGAC
>JAFMRP010001703.1 GCA_017354095.1 Ktedonobacteraceae bacterium | reverse complement strand
GAGCAAGAGAGGGGCGCAGAAGTGAAGTCGCCTCTTATCATGTGGACGATCCATTCAGAGGTGTAATGCCAGGATGAGGCTTCTCTATGCTACCTGGCGATGTAGTAGCCGATACCTGGTTCAGTGAGAAGATGGACGGGATTAGAGGGATCGGCTTCTAGTTTTCTGCGCAGGCGTCCGATATAGACGCGTAGATACTCGGCCTCGTTGTGATATTCTGGACCCCAGACGCGCTGGAGCAGTGCCTCGTGGGTAAAGATCTTGCCGGGGTGCAGAGCCAGTTCTTGTAGCAGGGCGAACTCCATGGGGGTGAGTTTCACCAGTTCACCCTCTCGCCATACGCAGTGCTGCTCGAAATCGATCTCCAGGTCTCCGATGCGCTGTGTGGCGGTGGAGATGGGGGTTTCAGTCCAATGGCTGCGGCGGATGACCGCCTTGACGCGTGCTAGTAGTTCACCGACGCTGAACGGTTTTGTCAGGTAGTCGTCTGCGCCCTGGTCCAGGGCCACGATTTTATCTGCATCTTCCCCCAGTGCAGTCAGGATGATGATTGGTACCGTACTGCTTTGTCTGATGCGGCGGCATACTTCTAGACCATCCATGGTGGGCATCATGATATCCAGGATGATCAGGGCAAAGTGGTGGCGTTCAAAGAGGGCCAGTGCTTCCAGGCCGCTCGATGCGAGCGAAACTTTGTAGGAGCGGATCTCCAGATTGTGCCGGATAAAGTCCAGGATGCTTGGTTCGTCATCGACGACCAGGATATGTTTTTCTTGTGGCATCTCCTCTGCTTCCTCCTGTTACAGGCTTATAGAGTGAGGGGTAGGGATCCTTTATCTGGCTGAGAACCAGGGATGTAGAGGACTCTAGGTGAGAACCAGATATGGAAGGCGGCTCCTGTGCACCCATCGGTGCGGTTCTCTGCCCAGATGCGACCGCCGTGTGCTTCGATGAAGCCGCGGCAAATAGCCAGTCCCAGTCCTACCCCGCTTCCGCTGCGTTTGTGGCTGCTATCGAGCTGATAGAAGCGATCGAAGATACGTTCTGTGAGGTGTTGGGGCAGGCCCGGGCCATTATCAGCAATCGTGAGATACAGTCCATCATCGGGTTGATTCTGCTGGTAGCTGGCCGAAATATCAATGACGGCACCTGACCCGGCATAGTGCCAGGCGTTCTCGATGAGATTGCGCAGAACCATTTCTATGCGACGTTGATCGACGTAGAGAGGGGGGATGTTGGCGGGCACATGCAGCTGGATATGATGCTGTTTATCGGTGCCGATGGCCTGTTCAAGCAAGGTCTGTAAGCGGCAGAGGGCGGGTGAGAGTTTGAGGGTTCCAGCCTCCAGTTGTGACATCTCCAGCAGATTGGTGATGAGATCTGCCATATGGTCTCCTTCCTCCACAATGCGGCGGAGGAAGCGCTCCTGCACCATTCTGTCCAACTCGACATCGGTTTCCAGAAGGCTGGTGGCGTAGCCTTTAATGGCGGTCAGGGGGGTGCGGAGCTCGTGAGAGACAATGGCCAGCAGATTTTTCTTGATCTGCTCTGCCTCATTTTGCCT
>JAFMRP010000475.1:380-4988 GCA_017354095.1 Ktedonobacteraceae bacterium | reverse complement strand
CTTTGCACACGGGGCAGGGCGTCTCAACATCGGGCAAGAAGTGCAGATGAGTAGTTACCAGGCCCTGTCCATTGCACTCCTCGCAGCGTCCCCCTTTGACATTGAAGCTAAAGCGTGAAGCGGAATAGCCGCGCGCCTGTGCCGTGGGAGTTTGCGCGAAAAGCTGGCGGATGGCGTCATAGACGCCGATATAGGTTACTGGGTTAGAGGTAGGAGTGCGGCCGATGGGCGACTGGTCAATGTTGATGACATCGTGCAGGTGCTCGATCCCTTCAATCGCAGTATGCGCGCCGGAGAGGATGCGGCTATCGTGAAAGATAGAAGCCAGCTTCTTATAAAGGATCTCATTAACGAGAGTGCTTTTGCCCGAGCCTGAAACGCCGGTAACGCAGACCAGCATACCCAGCGGAATATGCACATCGATGTGTTTGAGATTGTTCTCATGAGCGTTGCGAATGACCAGGGCATGTTTACCGGGTGTTCTTCTGCTGGAAGGGATAGCGACCTGGCGCCGTCCGCTCAAATACTGGCCGGTTAACGATGCGAGATGCTGGATGATCTCTGTGGGCGATCCTTGTGCCACCACATGGCCGCCGTGGATACCGGGTCCGGGCCCCATCTCAATGATATGGTCGGCCGCCCTGATCGTATCTTCATCGTGCTCCACCACGATCACGGTGTTCCCGATGTCGCGCAGCTGTTTGAGCGTAGTAATCATCTTGACATTATCGCGAGGATGCAGGCCAATGCTTGGTTCATCCAGTACATAGAGCATGCCCATCAGACCCGAGCTAATCTGTGTTGAGAGGCGAAGCCGCTGGTACTCGCCGCCGGAGAGCGTAGCCGAGCGGCGATTCAGGCTCAAATAATCGAGACCAATGCCCACCAGCAGTTGCAGGCGGAGTCGCAGCTCCTCCAGCACCTGATCTCGTGCCTCGCGCTGGCGGCCCGCGATAGGAAGGTTCTGCAGAAACGTCGAGAGATCGGCAATGCTCATCTCGCCCAGTTCATGAATATGTTTACCGTGTATGGTAACCAGAAGGCGTTGTGGCTTAAGCCGTCTTCCCTGGCAATCGGGGCAGTTATGTTCAACCATTACCCGGCGCAAGTAAGTTTCCATCTCGGTATGGGCAACCTGCTTCTGGCGATAACGCTTGTAGCGCCGTTCGATGATATTGATAAAGCCATCGAAGCGAAACAGCTTGCCAGCATACTGCTCACTCTTCGTGGTGCCTTCCGGTAGTACCAGCGGAAACTTCTCGCCTTTTGTACCATAAAAGAGCAGATCTATCGCGGCAGGTGGGAGATCCTCAAAGGGGACATCCAGGCTGAAGCCATAGTGCTGAGCCATGCTATAGACAATGTGGCTCATCCATGTATTTTTATCGTAGTGAAAGGCATCGGGCAGGAACGCGCCGCGGGCGATGCTGCGTTTCTTATCGGGTACCAGCAAGTGGGGGTGGACCTTCAAGTACGTGCCCAGGCCCAGGCAGGTCACGCAGGCACTATCGGGCTCATTGAACGAAAAGTAGTAGGGAAGCAGCTCGCCCATCGTAACAGCGTGCTCGGGACAGGCAAAGGTGGCATCAGCGAGCGCCACATCCTGTCTATCACCAGGCGAACGCAGCACCTGGAAACGCAGAAAGCCCTCGCCCAGGCGCAGGCCATTCTTGATCGTAGTAAGCAGCTGTTTATCAATACCCTGTTTCATGGTCGGATGATCGACAATAACCTGAATATCGTAATCGCGGCTCTCATCCAGCTCGATATCCTCGCTGATATCGAAGGGCGTGCCATCGATACGTACGTTGCGGTAGCCTCTGTTGCGGATCTCCGCCAGCAGGTAGGCATACTCCTCACCGTAGATCTTTGACACGGGGGCAGTGATCTCGACCGTTGTGCCTACCGGGAGCGCCAGCAGGTGCTCAACGATCTGATCAGGCGTTTTGACGGGGACCTGTCGCCGGCAATAGGGACAATGGGCCTGGCCGCTGATAGCGAAGAGCACGCGCAGGAAATCGTAGATATCGGTCAGGGTGCCTACAGTTGAGCGGGGATTTTTATTCATCGTTTTTTGTTCGATGGAGATTACCGGCGAGAGGCCCAGGATCTGCTCAACGGCGGGCTTTTTCAGCTGTTCAATAAAGCGTTTGGAGTAGGAAGAGAGGGATTCTAGCAACAGGCGCTGGCCCTCCGCATAGATCGTATCAAAGGCCAGAGACGACTTGCCGGAGCCACTCAGCCCGGTCAGCACCACCAGGCAATCGCGTGGTATCTCCACCGACACATCCTGTAGATTGTGTTCGCTGGCCCCCTTCACCGCGATCGTTTGTCTGAGAGTTCGCACCGAACGGATATCCGGGTGTTGAGTGAGCGATTGTGCCTCAGTCTGCATGGTGTATATCGCCTCCATCGTAGTAGTATGCGGCTTCATCTAACGTCACCCGGCTCTTTTCCGTGAGACGCAGAGGGGAAGAGACTTTACGTAGAATGCCTTTATCGGCCAGCCACTCGCAGGCCAGAGCGAGATAGCCATTGCCCGTACGCTGCCGCAGATGCTCCTCAATCTCGCTGGCGGAGCGCACGCTGCCGGCTGCGGTCAGGTAGCGCAGGATGGGTTTGAAGAGCACATCGCGCCTTTCATCCAGGTAGTTATGGACCATCTGGATGGCCTCGCGCATCGTTTCAGTATCTTTGGGGCGCTGGATCAGATCGGTATAGAGTGGTTTAAAAAAGTCTGGATTGTAGGACAGCGCCTGCTGGATTACCTCGCGGCCTGGCACATCGGCATGCCAGAGCACCTCGATAGTAGCGAGGCTGTCTATAAGGAAGATAAACCAGTGGAAGCTATAGATCGGGTCTCGCTTCACCACCAGCCATTTCTCGGCCTTTGTCAGTACCGGCAGAACGCGAGCGGCTGCATTGAGCATCTGCATCTCCCGGTCTCTGCTGCCAACATGGTGGACATGCTGATAGTATTCCTGGATCGTTTCATCGGTAGAGAAGAGAAGGGTGCTGCGTGCCATGACCGAATGCATGAACGAACCTTGCAGGGCGCGCTCGATCTGCTCTTTGAATTTGCCGCGTGGTCCAATGTTTACGTGAAAATTGATGTTATTTTCGACCAGGGAATAGGAGCGCTCGGCGGCCCGGTCATCGCGGCTAACGAGCAAGATATCGACATCAGATTTCTCCCATACATCATCATAGGCGAGGCTGCCAAACAAGATCGCGGCAACGATATAGCGATCTTGCTGCACCTTATCGACAAACGAGCGTAGCGCCTCTTCGTAGCGGAAGCGCTGTGCATCGTTTGCCCGGGGTTGATCCTGTGTGGCCATCAGACAAAGCCTCCATCAAACCTGCTCAGTTGGTGGTAGGCTACCATTGTAGCAGGGCATTCCTGACATCTTGTGTCAGGAGTTGGCTTCATCTTTTTCTTTGCGGGCCAGTATTGCCATGGGCAGAGCGGTCACCATCAAGAACAGGCTTAGCAGGAGCGAACCGAAGAACAGAGCGATATTGGCCGGAGTGCTCAGCCACGACCGGGGTGATGTAGCGGCCGGCTGCGCGGCGGTAATTGTGTGAAGTGTGAAGGAAGAGAGTGGAGATTGAAGCTTTATGATCTTTATCGGGTCCTGACCGTCGCTGCCTTTTGACTGGTCAGAGGGAGTCTGTGGTGTCACAACGCCGTACACTACCCCATCATTGCCCATCTTAATCACATACCAATCACCAAGCGTATGCATGGTAAAAGTCACCGTCTGCGGTGTTGGAGCGGGTTGGGCAGGAGCGGGTGTCTGCCAGAGCAGGGCACAGAGCAGCACCAGGATCGGGGCAACCAGACAGGCGCGTTTGAGGACCTTATAGGCTGAGCGATGGGCCTGGTCGCGAAGCAACTTCTGTCGTTCATCCAGGTAACGATCGGGGCGAGCCAGAATGTCGCCGGTCATAGAGCGCAGCGACCAGTAGCAGATGAGCAGGCCAGCCGGAGGAAGGAGCAGCGTTGCAACGCGATTATGCTCAATGATTGGTACCAGCCAGGTGGGCAGCCACATGGGGACATGATCAGGGACGATCCAGTTCAGCAACAGCGCCACCAGGCAGGTCACAAAACAGAGATAGAAAGCGCCCACCACCAGGCGGCGTACATACGGCGCGGGCCGCTGATCCGGCATTTCATCTGATTCAAACATCGATAACTGTTCTTGATCCCTCATGATCTTCTCCTCATATCAAATCAAAGCGATGTTTTGCGTGCGTTTCAGATATCAGATATACGAAAAGATAGTCTCCACCGGCACGCCAAACCATTCACTGATGCGCAGCGCCAGTTCCAGGCTAGGTATGTAGCGTGCCTCTTCCAGGGCTACCAGCGTTGCTTCGCTGATGTGCAGGTCGCGCGCCAGGGAGCGGCGTGTTATCCCTCGTTCCCTGCGCAGGTTTGCCAGCCGATTATGCACGTGTGGTCCGATCATATTTTCTGGAGTTATGTTGTTTTTTACCGACATACTAATGATCAGCTTGCCTAGCGTGAAGCGTCTGCTCCACCTGGGAGGATGAAGGTATTCCTGGTTGGCCAGGCTGAACTCTTTCATTGCACACTCT
>JAFMRP010000475.1:0-370 GCA_017354095.1 Ktedonobacteraceae bacterium | reverse complement strand
TCCCCTTCTGGCTGCCGGCCATAGACTTCCTCGCTTAATGGTTTAAATGGCCGGGTCGAGAAAATTGCCTCGATCGGCAGGCTGAAAAACGCGCTGATGCGAAACGCCAGTTCCAGGCTTGGGTTGTACTCGCCTCGCTCCAGGTAGCCCACCGTCTGATAGTTGATGCCCAGCGCGTTGGCCAGCGCCAGCCGCGACAATCCTCTCTCCGCTCTCAACATCGCCAACCGGTTATAAATCTTCATCTCAGACATGTCACCCTCTCATGCGTATAACTCACGCATTATTAGCAATCTGTCAAACTGCGTTTGGCGGGTGCGTCCCCGCGCCGCCTGCGGCGGCGCGAGGAGGGAAAGGATGCAGGAGGGCT
>JAFMRP010001702.1 GCA_017354095.1 Ktedonobacteraceae bacterium | reverse complement strand
TGTAGGCGCTCACCACCGTGTGCGACCAGGTCTGCCTCCAGAAAACCGGGCTGAGCCTCATCCCACTGCTGGAAGGTGCGAATGGGGATCTGGTGTTTGAGCAGAGGTCCGGCTTTAGTGGTGGAAAGACCACGAGGGGCATCACTGCGATGGGCGTGCAACCAGCGCTCGGTGGTGGCGGCGCTCACCGAGAGTCGTTGACGTCGGTGCTCCTCGGTCAGCTGCAGGTGTCCACGCCGCTCCAGTGCTTCCACCAGCGTCGGTAAAAACGGGATGAGACGTTTGGGACAGATGCGGTTGGTCACCGTCCAGGCCAGCACGAGCGCCTGCTGGACCTCGGGACCATATTGAGGCCGGCGTGGGCGCCGGATCGTATGCATTACCTGTGGCGCCTGGTTGAGCAACCCAATGGCATATTTGCGGGTGTAGCCGGTGACGGCCACGACTGCATCAAGCAACAGCCCCTTCTGTGCGAACGAGGCCTGGCGATAGCAAGGCGCTATCCGCTTGATCATCTGGTGGCGGGCGTGAGCACTCCCAGCAGTGACTGGTCGCGACATAAAATAGGTCTCCTTCCTGAGAACGGACGTTTTTCCTGATGGGGAAGCCAGAAGAAAAGCAAGCGCCACCTCTCGGTCGTGGAAGGGGAGCGCTTCTGGGACTGATGATGCCCATGCTGAAGAGGTTCAGCGTCACATATTCTCCACCACCAGCAACCACTAACGAGAAGCGATTTGGAGGCGATTGTCCGGATGAGGACTTGGCGCCCTCATCTGCTTCCCTGTGAGACATCGTACTGCTCCATACAAGCGGAGTCAGCTATGGAGCGTCGTTGCGAGAAAAGCACAAAGTAAACAGAGGTCTTATTATAGGCAAGCTTACAGGCAAGCAAAAGATACCAGGGGAGAGCGGCGAGAATCTGACTACTGGGTACAATGTTTCATGAGGCAATGCAGCTCTTCTTCCAAAATCAAGAGAGGCAGGATTTTTCAAGAACATTTGAAGAAAAACACCTTTGACTTTTGTATTCTGCTGCAGTCTTCCCGTTTGCCCAACGAGATTGCTGGCAGGCAATGAGCAGTATCGCCACCTACAGTTTCTCGTTGCGATAGTCACGGGCAATAGTAAGGAATAGAGACGCTCGCTGAGGAAAGATGCGTGAGCGGTATGCGAATGACATGACGTGTTCCAGGATCCTAGACCTGGGATGCGATGATGGTGACACTGATAGGGAAGAGCACCTATAGATATTCTTATAGTCATGTAAATACTTTGAGGCGTTTGCCTCTGATCGCCACATTTTGTTGTTGCTTCGACATGAGACGCCTGTTCCTTGTTCCCTTGCTTGGAGAAGGAGGGGGTCTGCTTGGTGCATCAAGAAATCATTACTCTTTTTCGAGAGACTGATGAGGGAAGAGCATCTCATCGACAGGAACATTGGCCGCCGTGCTTGCTCTCGCTCACCAATGCTCCTTCCTGCATTCAGATCGCGCTCAAGGCCATGAAGAACAACAGACTCACGAGGGCCTTCTCTACGAATTGGTACAGCTGGAGTGCGAGAGTAGG
>JAFMRP010000474.1 GCA_017354095.1 Ktedonobacteraceae bacterium | reverse complement strand
CAGGCCTTTTGCTTCATTTACCTATTGCATAGCGGGTTTTTTTATCTTTACGCTTCTCCTGTCCCCGCCAGTGCTGGCAGCTCCAGCGGTTGGTAGCGCCAGTGTGACGATGAGTATGCCCAATGGTGTCCCCCTGCTGGGCCATGTCGGTACCGCGCTGCGGCTGAGTGGACAGGGCTTCACTGCGAATAGCTCTGTTTCGCTCTATCTGAGCGCCGATGGCCATCCCGATAAGTGCAGTGCCGCTAATCAGGGGAGCCTGCTGCCGTTCAATACACTGACGCAGGTGACCGCCGATAGTTCGGGAACTTTCCAGCAGGATACCAAGTGGCCGGATAATGCCGCCAATGCTACGACGTCGTATTTCCTTTGCGCGATTTCTTCCGATATGGCGACGATGTCTTCTACACCGTTCACGGTAGCCCAGGAGGCGACGGTTGATAGTGTTACCCCCCAGACGGTTGCGCCGGGTGGCACAATCACTGTGAAAGGCTCGAACTGGCTGCCGCTGCAAAAGTTGAATGTATCGGTGGGGGTGGCTAATAGCGATGCGATACTGGCGACGAAAAGTGTGAATCCATCAGGCCAGGATGGCATCTTTACTGCGCAATTGACGGTCCCCGCCGACACTCAACCGGGGAGCTATACGGTGACGGTCTATGCAGTCAATGAGCAGACGCAGGCTATGACGAAGACCGCTAGCCTGACGGTGCAGGAGGCAGCACCAACACCAACCGTTCCTCCAACTGCGACGCCAGAGCCATCTCCAACGGCCAGCGCGTTAACTCCTACCCCCACTCCGAGCACGAGTGGAAATGGGAGTGGTGGCCTCGGCACTTTCCTGATCTTTACGTTGGGTGGCGTCGGTGTGGTGATGGTGATTGTGGGGATTACGATGGTTGTGATCTATTCACGACGAACGTGAGTAACACCCCATCGTGAATATCTGGAGCGGGTGCCCCGGAAGGGGTCGCACCTGCTCTAGTTGTTTCCCATCTCGGCTTCAAGCGTGTCAATGGCGCGCTTGGCGTCGAGCAGGTCGCTGTGCGTATACTCTCGGTACAGTTTGATGGCCTGGATCTTTTTCCCTTCGCGCAGGTGAGTGATGATGCTGTTCCAGGCTTCATCGTCGACAGGGGAGGAGGAGCCTGGCACAGCATTACTTTCTTGCGCGAGCGCCTCGATAGCTTTGAGTGTCTCGGCCAGGCTGAGCCCGCTGCGCAGACGATACAGCTTGACAGCCTGGAGCTTGTTGCCCTGGCGCACCAGGGTGATAAGCTGATCCCGCAATTGCTCATCTTCCTGATAGGTGACGTGGGGCCTGTGATTCGCCAGTGGAGTGTCGGTGCGGCGCAGCACACCCTCTAGATTCTCTACAGCCTCTTTGGCCTCTTTCAACCCACAACCAGTGTGTTCGCGATATACTTTGATAGCTCGGATCTTGTTGCCCTCGCGCAGCAGGCGCTCGATCCTGTCCATAGGCTCTTCGTCCAGCTCGTTGTGCGAAGGCTGATAGGTGTTGAGGTTTGCTATCTGTTGTTCGATGATAGAAGGGTGACCTCTGGACAATCGGCCTAGCAGGAAGCCCACGACGATACTGATTCCCGCGGTAACGATGATGATGCTCAGCGATTCGTTGCCCATAAGATCTCCCCTTCCGCTTTGGTGGCATATACTCCAGCGTGACTAGAGCGAGAGCTTTTTAAAAATGCTTTCGGGAATGCTGCGAATGATGAACATGATCGGGCGCCAGAACCAGGGCAGGTAGACAACGTCTTTGCCTTTGATCATGGCCTCGTAAACACCTTTGCCTACGCTGTCAGCCCGGGCCATCAACAGCCCTTTTTTCATATGTGCCGTCATTGGCGTGTCGATAAAGCCGGGTTTGATCGTTACTACAGATACGTTCTTTTTGGCCAGGCGGTTGCGCAACCCCTGGAGGAAGGCGCTGACGCCGGCTTTGGCTGCTCCGTAGACGTAGTTGCTGCCGCGCCCGCGATCACCAGCTACGGAGGAGATGACCGCGATGCAGCCCTGGCGTCGTTTCTCAAAATAGTTGGCGCTGATGGTGAGCAGGGAGATGACGCTGGTGCAGTTGTTGGTGAACTCTTTGAGGGCTTCCTCTACGTTTTGTTCGCTCAGGCGCTGATCACCCAATGTGCCGTGGGCGATCAGCAGCATGTCCAGCCCGTCCAGGGTGTGAATGGCCTGGTCGAGCATTTCCTGGTGCTGCCCTAACTGGCCGAGATCAAGTATATACGTGTCACTGCGTTTAGCACCGCGCACTTTGAGGTCATCGGCGACGGCGCGCAGCTTCTCGTGGTTGCGCGCGACAAGAAAGAGCTCGGCGCCGTCTCGGGCGAAGTTTTTGGCGACTTCATGCGCCAGGGCGGAAGTAGCTCCTATGATCAGTACTTTCATCTTGCACTATTATCCGTTTGCTGTGAGAATTTCGGGTGTTGTTCTCAGCGCTTCTTGCGCGGTGACACGGCGCCAGAAGCTGGATGAGAATTTGGGATCGATATATTGCTGGAATTCTTGCCAGCGTGGATAGAAGATTTTGAAATGCTCGGCGCTCATCGCGGCGTCTTTGGCCGGATAGATGGCGCCTCCGCTCTGAACGACAATACCGTCAAGCTCCGCTAACAGGTGCAGCGTTTTTTCTCCGTGATAAGAGAAGTCGAGCGCCAGGTTCAGGCCGGGCCTGGGGAATGAGAGCATGCCGGGCGATTTGATGTCGCCGAATTGCTTGAGCACGGTCAGGAACGAGCCTTCACCGGAGCGCTGAATACGCCGCATGATCTCGCGCATGGCCTCCTGCCCGTCGTTTCCAAAGGGCACAACAAATTGATACTGCAAGAAGCCACGCTTGCCGTACATGCGATTCCATTCGTGGATGGAGTCAAGCGGATAGAAGAATGGATCGTAGGGCACGACCTTGTGAACGTGTTTGGGCAGCTGCACGTGATAGTAGGCTTCGTTGAAGGCTTTGACGGTCAGGGTGTTGAGCGCGAACGAGGGAAAATTAAAAGGTACGGCCAGCGGCAGGCGTTTTTTTAAGGACTTGCTGGCCAGATCCGGTGAGCGGTTGTTGTTGCCACGCGTGAATTTGCCACGGCAGATACCCTTGCCGCCAATCAAGATGTCAACCCAGGCGACGGTGTATTCATAGTCTTTGTCGGATTCGGCTGAGATGGTGAAGAATTCGTCCAGCGATTCAAAACGAATGCTGTCCATGTCAATATAAGGGTTGACAATTGGCTTGAGTCGGAATTCGGCCCAGAGTATGAGTCCCGTCAGGCCAAGACCACCGATGGTGGCGCTGAACATTTCGGGGTTGATCTGCGGTGAGCAGAGTATGCGCTCACCGTTCGAACGCAAAAGCTCGAACTGGGTGACATGACAGCCGAAGGTTCCGGCCTTGTGGTGGTTTTTACCGTGTATATCGTTGGCAATGGCTCCACCAACGGAGACAAATTTGGTGCCCGGACTGACCGGCAGGAACCAGCCCCTCGGGACGATGACCGCCAGCACTTCGGCGAGTGAGACGCCTGCCTCACAGCGCAAGGTTCCACGCTGGTCGTCGAAGGCGATGAAGCGCGAGAGATGACTGGCATCGAGGGTGATACCGCGTTCGTTCAGGCAGCTATCACCATAGCTGCGACCATAACCATACGGCAGAACGGATTGCTCATATACAGAGAGGTCGGGAGGCTCGCTGCGCCAGAAAATAGGGACGACCTTCTCCGCTTTGACTTTAGGGTAACGCCCCCAGGACTGGGGGACGCGGTTGGACGCGACCATGTGATGACCTTCCCATACTTTGTATATTTGTTGACAAACTGTCGTTACCTGTAGATATAACGTACTGTGCCACGGTCCAGCCACTTTGATAGTCTGAATGGTCAGAAGGGTAAAAATCCGCGCAACAACCCTACAAAACCCTACACAGCGGCTCCAGAGGCCGACGCAAACCCTACACGGGACCCTACACAACCCCCAACAACCCTACAAACCCTACACAATGGCTCTACAGGCGGGCGGAATGGTTTTTATAGGTGTTTATAGATAACAATGAGCCGCACCCATTCGGTGCGGCTCATTGTGTTCGGCATTGCAGATGTAGAGATGTTCTGATTACGGCTTGCACTGCCATTCGCGCCAGCTGTAACCGTCGCGGACAAAGATTTCGTGCGCGGCGCGGATGTTGGCGGCTGCATCATAAGGTGAGTGCCCGGCGCGACCTTCAGCGGTGGTAAACCAGGTGCTGGGATGAAGAATCTGGAACAAGCCAGCGGCATGGCTGCCAGCGATGGCATAACTATTGGTGGCTCCGGGATTCATTGTGGACTCACACTGGGCCACGCGCACAGCCTGGTCACCGTAGCTTCCAAAAACCTGGTGGATCATGGAGTTCAACGAGTTATTATTGGCAGCCGCTTCGGCTTTGTGCGCAGGCGAAAGACCGATGATGGCGCCCATCAAGGCAACGCTGAGAATGCCAGCCTGCGCTAATTTGAGCAGAAGACGTGATTTACGGCTTTTCTGGGTGTTATTGATATGGTTCGATGTCGCTGTGTTGATGCAGTCGTTATGCAATGTTTACCCTTTCTTGAAACTGTGACTGAATATCAACGCGTTGGTTGACTCATACGCTTGTCAGGTGTTACTGTTGTCTGTCCAGAATGCTCTACCATGTAGCGCGGTCTCTGATTAGCTCATGGGATCTCTGGCCAGGCCTGCGTTAACCAGGGGATATATATGTCTGTATCCCCATACCTCAACTTACGGCGATGTAATAATCACTCAATAGTCGAGCCGTTGTTGTAAGTATACAGTTGGGGAAATCACAGGTCAAATTATAGTAAAAGCTATAGTACCCCGGTACTGATTATGAGTTTGCGATTTAAAATAAATTGATGGATTAATAATAGAATTTATGAAGGCGATGGGAGGGAGAGGAAGCTGACCGGGGGAGTACCTTTCAGAGGG
>JAFMRP010001701.1 GCA_017354095.1 Ktedonobacteraceae bacterium | reverse complement strand
GCCGCGCCGGAGATCTGTGCTTGCAGGCCACTTTCCGCGCAGTATCCTGGAGAGGGGGATGGGAGCGAGCTGTATGAGGGACGGGTTCTGGCCACGGAAGCTTTGCAGAGCAAGTTAAGGCTCACATTGAAGGGAGTAATGCGGAGCCAGCCCTTGAGCGTACTTGCTTTACATATTGTGCAGTTGGAGCATATGAATCTGGACGTGGACCAGGGGCAGTCGCGGCAGCGGAGGCGTTACCATGCACCTTCTGGCTTACTGGATCAGGTGCTGGCCAATGTGCGCAGGGTCACGCGTGAGGGGGATCCGTTGCTTTTGCAGCGGGAGTCGGGCGCGGTAATGCTTTTTCCTGGTGTTGATGCGCGTGGTATTGCTGGCATACTGGAGCGTGTTTATAACAATATTGCGCTTTTGCAGGCTGAGACAGTCATTCCGCCGCTGGCGTTAGAAACGATTTTTCAGCTGGGCGTGAGTTCTTATCCTATGCCGGCCTCCACACTGGAGATGGTGCTTGACCAGGCGGGACGAGTGGCGCGTCAGTTTGTATTGCGACCGGCGATTACGGCGCAGCAACCGATTATTCAGCTTTCGCCGCGCCAGCCTGACGTAGTGGCTGTCAGTGATCAACAGGTGGGCGGAGTTCCTTTTATGGAACTGCCGCACGTATTGCCCCGGCGTCTGACGCAGCTTATTCCCTATCATATAGCGGTGAGGTTGCGTTGTGTTCCGGTGGGGCGTCATCAACGTTATTTGACGGTTGCCATGTCGAATCCGCGGGATAGAGCGAGTGTGGGCAGGCTGCAGGAATTGACCGGGCTACATATTTTTCCGGTGAGTTGTAGGGAGGAAGATCTCAGTTTGTTATTAAAGCAGGGGTGGTGATGGGGGGATATCAGTAGAAGGGGGATGGGTGGTTGGTAAAAATATATAACCATACCTATAGTAATATTAACCGGATTTCAACTTATCCTTAACAGAGAAGGATATCAACATTGGCTATCATAATATGCAATGAGACAATATTTGTATCTCATGACACAGCCATCAAAGTTTATATTGTTAGTGTCAAGCGCACTTATTTACCGTCTTTATCAAGGAGATAATATATGGTCGTACAGATGATTCAGGATGATGTTCTTCTTACCTTTAAAGAGGCAATGAACTATCTGCGTGTGAGCCGCTCGACCCTCTATCGCTTGATGTGGTCAGGTCAGTTAACTGGTCACAAAGTTGGCAGCACCTGGCGCTTTTATCGTGAGGATCTGCGAGCCTGTGTTGGTCGTGAGATCATTGCTGGTGGTCAGGCTCAAGAGACGGTGGAGTAGGTGCTGGTTTTGCTACCAATTGTTTTCTAGTTATATTCTTGCATCACCGTGGTGATGTGCTCAAATAGCGGGGAGCGGGCAAACTTGCCCGCTCCTTTATTTTTAGTTAGTATGTTTCGTTATGGGGCATATTTTCGAATTCTCGTTCGATCTGTTGCTGGATAGTGCGTTCGGCGTCGTGACGTGAGCAGTCGTGGGTGCGGGCGTAGGTGAGGACGCGACTTGTATAGGTGCGCAGGAGT
>JAFMRP010000473.1 GCA_017354095.1 Ktedonobacteraceae bacterium | reverse complement strand
TACCTTTCGCCACGTGCTCACCACACTGATCAACACGCTCCCGGAAGGGGACGATCTCTGGAAGCAGCTCTCAACCTCCTGGGATACCCGGCTAGACCTGCTTCGTTCCTTGACCGAAACGACCGATGAGAAAGGATAAGCATCGTGATTATGGAGAAAACACCCCTGGTTGGCCGCTCTCTTGAGAAGGATCTGTTTATCAAAGCTACCCCTGAACGCGTCTTCCAGGCCCTGACAACGAAAGAAGACCTGGAGCGCTGGTTTCTTGTAAAAGCTGAGCTCGATTTGCGCCCGGGAGGCGCGATCACGTTCGAGTGGGGACCGGGCATAGCCGAAGTGGGCAAGATCCTCGTACTCGAACCGCCCCATCGCCTCAGCTATACCTGGGAGGCCTTTGAGCCCAGCCCCACTACCGTCACCTTTGAACTGATCGCGGAAAACGATGGCACCCGCCTCCGTCTCACCCACACGGGCATCGGCGAAGGCGAGGACTGGGATAACTACTACACCTCCGTCAACGGCGGCTGGAACGCTCATCTCAGCGACCTGACCTCCTGGCTCGAAACCGGCACCTGCCCCCCTCCTGGCCCCAGGGGCTAGTGCAGAAAGAGGTAGGTGTCCAGTCTCCCAACCCTGGCCCTACCTCTCATCATCTTACCTTCCAGACCTGCACAGCCCCGCTCTCCGCTCCCACGGCCACATACTGACCATCTGGCGACCAGGCAATGGTGGCATAGAAATCTTTCGTCGTAGGATCGCTATACGTCGCAATCTGGCGACCGGTCGCGGCCTCCCACAGTTCAAGCTCTTCCCCTGCAGACCCATCAATCACCACTTTCAAACGATTAGAGATAATCTGTTTGCTCTCCGGCGACCAGGCCATCAAAACAGGGTACCTCTGTGGTTTCGTGGCAAGCAGGGTCCCGCCAGCAGCCCGCCAGACCTCGATTCGCATGGCGAACGATTTATCCAGTGCGCTTGGCGTTGGTTGATGCACGTCTGCTATAGCCACCGCCAGCATCTGGCTATCAGGGGACCATTGAACACTCTGAATATACTCCTGCTTCTGATCCCCAATGGTAAAGAGTTGTCTACCACTGGCTGCGCTCCAGATTTGTACGCTCCACTTACTATTTTTACTATCTGTTGCGTCTGCACCCAAAATTTCCCGTACAAGAATCGCCAGCATCTGGCTATCAGGAGACCATTGGACACTCTCTACGATGCTCATCCCCTCTTTCTGCTCGGTGATAAAAATCTGGCTTCCGTTGTCTGCCTGCCAGACCTGGAGATTCCACTTCTTCCCTGGCCCCGGAGCTGCCCCGTTATCTAATGAGGCAATCAGACGACTATTCGGCGACCAGAGCACAGTTGCAAACGGCCCAAAAAACGCATAATCATCATCATCATTCATCCGGTGTTTCTGGTAGCGCGTTTGCAACTGACCCGCCTCGGCCCGCCAGACATACAGGTCAGCAGTGTCCTCATACCAGGAGATAAGGCGCTGACTATCTGGCGACCAGCGCCAACCGCGGGGGCTGAGCACATCTTCTCTAAATCGCAAGTTTCTCTCAACTAACGCGGCAATACCTTTTCTAGTGGATAGATTCGAGACCTGTATCCCATCAGCAAGATCACTGTCGTTAAATGGTCGAATCGCCGAGGCAGCGAGGCGGCCATCAGGCGAGCAAACGAAGGGAGAGGTCTCCTCCGCGGGGTCATGGATAGGATAGGCGAATAGGTCCTTGCCAGTGGCGATATCAGTGACATGTATCATCCCTTTGGGTTTAGAGGAGAAATTGAAGTCAGACCAGGTGACGCGCGGTCCTCCCTCTAGCGGGCTGGGATTCACTAAAACTATTGATTGTCTGGACAGAGTAACAGGAAAACGAAAGATGGAAGCATGCCCTCCGTCGAACGCATCCCAGGTATGACAGGACGAAACAATCTGCGTAGGCGTGACCACCTCGCCGTTGAGAAGTGAAACGATACGTCTGCTCTGCGGCAACCATCCCAGAAAAGCAAAGGAATCACTTACGACGAACGGTTTGGGGAGGGCATGAACATGTCCCCGGTAGGTGTAGATCAGGGATTGAGGGGGCTTGATCGGTGTCACGGGACTTTGGTGGCTACGCAGGTAAGCAAAGAGTCCGATCCCGTCAGCCCCCAGGCCGATTATTCCCCCTGCGATCATGCCGGCCACGAAAGCGCGGCGCGAAACAGGCCACGCGGCCCACTTTGAAGCGGGCGCTTCGGATTGAGTAGGGGGCGGCTGATTCTGTGCCTCATCACTTTTCGTTTCGCTGACAGATGCAATCCTTCGCTCTTCTGCGAAACCATCTTCTCTCTGGAAATACTCTTTGCGCATAATGCTATCCTTTCCATTCGATTTTCGACTCGCTTCCTGCACACCCGCCACCAGATTTCACCGCTCTTCGTCCCATCATCACCATGACTATTGTAACCCTCTTAAACGATTTTGACAGTGACGTCGGTCACTTTATACCTAATATATCCCTTGCGCGAGGGTGACACGCACAGTTCCCTCAATCGCACAGATCGCCTGCAAGCGAGAAGAGCATCGCTTAGATGGTTGGAAGCAGCAGGTTTCTGAGAGCGGCATTGTAGAGGTTCAACGCCTTGCTAAAAGAGCGAGAACATTGTGCAAGACTGGGAGGTGGACAAATGTTCGACGAGCCTGCTATACTCTGTAACAAGACCGTTGGAGATCTTTTGCGAGAAAGACCGGATGTCGATACAGGAGAAAACATGAGCTATCAGGTGACGATGACGGACGTCGTGGCTCGCCCAACGGCGGTGGTGAAGGCTCAGACTACGTGGCAGGAGTTCCCGACGCTGTGGCGAGAACTCAGTAACGAGGTGTGGACGTGCCTCCACGCAGGCGGGATCACCCGTGGCTGCCGCAATGTTATGCTGTATTGGGACGATGTACCACATGTCGAGGTTGGGGTCGAGTTGCTTGTCCCGTGCCCGCTCACCGGACGTGTGAGAGCGTCGGCCCTGCCAGCTGGGCAGGTGGCGATGACCGTGCATTGGGGATCCTATTCGAGGTTGGGGGAGGCACATCAAGCCGTGATTGACTGGTGCGCCGCCCAGGGAAAGCAAAAGACCGGCACGCGCTGGGAGGTTTACGGACCCCACAACGACGACCCCGCCAGGGTGTGGACCGAGGTCTACTGGCTCCTGGCGTGATGGCGTTCCCCCAGTAGCGCGCCACCATCGAGTGGGGTTCGTTGGGGGTCTGAAAAAGGGCACAACATCTCCTCCCTGTCACGTCTGGCCTCTGCATTCTGGTCAATGCCGAGCTGGCAACCCTTCGCTATGAAGGCGCTCTCAGACACGAGGGCGGCGGCCTTGTCGCCCTCGTGCTCTCATGGCACACCCTCCATTTATTACAAAAACATACAGATTTACCAATAATACGACAAAATACTTGAAAATTACAAAGAAATATGTTATACTCATGACGATGGTAAGATACTATCATTATGAGCAATCACATACATTCTCTCTGTATAGCCCCTGCCGGTACATCATCCCCTTACCGGTCCCGGAAATTCCCATGCAGCATACACACTCATCAATCACCATCCATGCACATCAATGCGAAATATCCCTCAGCCCGCCTGTAGAGCGGCTGTGTCGCATGTGTAGCATTTGTGTCGCATCTGTGTCGCATTGTGTAGGATCTACATCGGCCTGGGAAGCGGCTGTGTCGCATTGTGTAGCATTTGTGTACCGATTCTGGAAAAAAGACATCCCCTATACCATGGTCCTCAACCCAACACCATCTCCCTCCACAGACAGTTGTGAAGGGTTAAAGGGTTGTGAAGGACCTGTGACGGGTTTGGTGAAGGGTTGCGTCGGCTCTACAGGCCGTGTGAAGGGTACTACCTTACCGAGCATCTGACGAACGCAGTTCGTAGACGCGCAGCGTCGTTGATGCTCGGAATACAGAGGTAGTGAAGGGTTCGGTACGGGTTTTCCCAGCCCAAGCCATCCTCACCCCCTTCCTATTTCTTTGAAAAAAAGAAAAAAGCCCTGAGATATCTCTATCTCACTCTTTCCCAATTCAAGGTTTTAGTGTAAAATACTCCAAAAAGCGGGAAGAGCAAAAAAACCAACTTCAGGGACGGAAGGGAAGCTATATGAAACAGGGAAATGGCATGGATCTGCTGGGCCCCAACGAACCAAGGGGCACTGAAGTGGGCATCATCTACGTTTCTCCAACTGACGATCGCCAGAGCGTCCTCGCGGCCATCATCACTCAGGAAAAATTGGGCCGCAAGCAGGTAGCGATCGTTTTGCCCAAACAAAATAAAGCCTTTGACCAGCCACAGGATTTTGATGATCTCAAAGGCTTTCGCCGCAAACTACGTACACAACTGGTTTTCATCGTGCCAGGTGGCCCCGGACCCGCCGACCTGGCACGCCAGCGCCGCTTCGATGTCTACTCATCTCTCGAAAACTACGCCAGTGCCCTGCGTCAGGAATTCCAGGAGAGCGCGCAGCCCAGGCGAAGCTGGCTCTTCGGCTCTCCACGCTTCAAAAGCTCCCCGGCCAGAAACGCCGAGAACGGCCACGAAGCGCCCGATCAGCTCGCTACACCCACCAGCAGCCGGCGTACCGCCACAGCCACACCCGCTGGCAATGGAACTCCTCCCCCCGCGAGTGGCAGGAGCTCTACCGCCGTCGCTACTCCCAACACGCGTAATGCTGCCCTGGCTGGCGCCCTGGACGCGGGCATGCTTGCCGCGAACCTGGAACACGGTTCAGATAAATCTCCTACCAATGAAAATTCAGGTCCCTCTGAAAATCACCCCGGCCAATCTCCCACCACCCCCCCGGGAAATGTAAGGCCACCCCTTGCGGATGGCCAGGACGATGCCGCGCAAAAGTCCGCCCAGCCCTCAGACGCACGCGAGCTGCCTGATGACTACGACTTCTACGAAACCTCGCTGGATGACTCCAGGGC
>JAFMRP010001700.1 GCA_017354095.1 Ktedonobacteraceae bacterium | reverse complement strand
ATTGGCGCATGTTAAGCTGCGGAAAGAGAGGCTGGTACACCTGCTCCAGAGTCGCCAGAATGGCACGTACTTCATCGGAGGTATGGCTAGCGATGCGACAGAAGGGTTGCAATTTGTCAAAGCGTCGTCGGAATTGCAACCACGTCGGGTCAGGCAAATCGAATGTTTCCTTCCTTCAAAGGAATCGTGTCCCCACGTCCTGCTGCCACCAGACACAATCCGAGAGGATGATCGTACTGTCACTTCCCCTGGTCTGTCACTTCCTTGAGCAACATCAGGTGTTCGAGCGAGAGATCGTGTGCATCATCAACAATGAGGATTTCGGTGCCGTATTGGTGCAAGTGTCCCATGAGTTTGGGCTTGCGTGTGCTCCAATGTCCTCGGATCGGCAGGCCCAGCGCTGCCAACAACTGGTCACCTAACGCCTGTTCATCATCATTGTTTTTGGGAGCCACCACCGCCAGAACGGATCGTCCCCCAGCCCTTTTTGCAGGTCGCGGATACTCATGGTTTTGCCAGCGCCCGGATCAGCCACGATCAGATGCCAGGAACGGTTGTCCCACGAGGCATACAGCATCTTCTGGAGCCGTTTCGCGAACGCGGTTTCGACGAACATCTCTTTTCTGAAAAGAGGATGAGTCATGAACGTTACTCCTCTCGCATCATGCGGACGGGTAAGGCGTCGTTAAGAAATAACTTCCGTTCGAGCTAGCAGGCTTAGTGTCACCTAAGCTGCTACGAATCCAGGCTCAGTCAACAAAAAACGACCACGAAGAAGCAATGAAGACAACGCGAAGCGCTTCGCGTTGTCTTCCGGTTCATTGGCATGGAGAGCGGCGATTTACCCCTTCAGATGGATCTTGACTACGACTTCTCCATCTTTCTCAGGGAGCACCTCTGCAATGCCGGTGCGCATTTGCCCACGCAGCAGGACACGTACTGTGGCCTCCCCAACCAGATTCTTCCACCAAGGATACACCACCGTCATCCGTAAGGTTTCACCCTCTTGCACATAGCGCAACGGCGTCGTAAATTCCTTCCCACTCTTGCGCCCGGTAAACGTCAGAAGCAGGAGCTGACCGCTCCTCATGCTATGCCATCGGGAACGCAAGATGGTCGAAACGACCGTGTTCACCAGGATTCGGGCAGGCCGGGGCGGACGGGGATGGCGAACAATCGTGTGGGTTTCGTTCATCGGTTTGCTCTTGTTTCTCTGGCCCAATGAGGCCCATGCTCTAGGCAGGTTTCCACATCACGTGGGAGACTGCTCCAGGCGAGATCCGCTGAAAGGTGCTCAAGAATCCAACCTCCCCTCCTCAGAGATTGATGAAGCCAGAGCACTGTGCGCCGAAGCGCACCACACGTTCGTCTTCCCTGAGTATATGCAATGATGCGGAAGAATGTCAATCAGGAAAGAATGACTGTTTTCTGTACGAACGGGCCTACCAGGTTGGTGAAATGAGAAAACAGGAGGTAGAATAAGGCATGAAGAAAAACAGAGGTGAGGGGAACAGGCCATGCCAGGATCAGAGGTACATCAATGCAAGTGTCCCCATTGGAAGCCGGGAAA
>JAFMRP010000472.1 GCA_017354095.1 Ktedonobacteraceae bacterium | reverse complement strand
GCAAGTCAGTCGTTGTGAAGGGTTGAAGGGTTGTGAAAGGTTGGTGAAGGGTTTGGTGAAGGGTTGCAGCGGCCTCGGAAGCCGTGTGAAGGGTTTCAGTACCGGTTTTGGCGAACCCACATCCCCCTTTAGCACAAAAACTCCCAATACAAAAACAGCGGAGCACTCACGCGCTCCGCCGCCATCAGAAAAAAAGCTCCAGCTAATGCTGCTCAAAAAACTCCATCGTAGCCCTGACACCCTCCTCGAAGGTGACCGAAGGCTCCCAACCCAGCACTCGCCGCGCTTTGTCACAGCTGAAGTAAGAGAGGTAGATATCACCCGGACGTTTAGGCGCGCGGGTAATCTCTGGCTCGTAGCCGCTGATGCCCGCCAGCGTCCCGTAAATCTCGTTGACCGAGGTCCCCTTGCCCGAGCCTATACAAAACACGTCGTTGTCGCCACCCTCCAGAGCCAGCACGCTGGCCCGCGCCACATCCACCACAAAAACATAGTCCTTGCGCTGCTCACCGTCCCAATCAATGCGCACCCCCTGCCGCGTCAAAAAACGCTTGGCGAAAATGGAGATCACACCCGCCTCCCCATTGGGGTCCTGCCGCGGACCATAAACATTGCCATAACGGAAAATGGTGTAGTCCAACCCATGCGCCTCATGCCAGAAACGCAGATAGTGTTCGGCAGCCATCTTGGTGATGCCATAAGGCGACTCAGGCCGCTGAATCGTCTCCTCGTCAATAGGCAGCTGCTCAGGCGTCCCATAGGAAGCGCCAGAACCAGCAAAAATGACCTTACGCGCGCCCACACGCGTACAATTCTGCAGGATGCTCAGCAGGCCCAGCACGTTCACACGCGCATCCAGTTGCGGATCACGAGCCGAGACGGCTACACTGTGCTGCGCCGCGTGATGACTTACTACTTCCGGCCTCACCTCGTCGAAAATCTGGACCAGGGCGGCCTCATCCGTAATATCAGCACGATACAGCGTTGCCTTCGGATTGACATTCGCCTCCTTGCCTCCACCCTCATCCCAGAGACTATCCACTATCGCCACTTCATGCCCGGCAGCAATATAGCGATCAACAATATGAGAGCCAATAAATCCGGCCCCGCCCGTGACAAGTATTCGCATGAAAAACTAGAACCTCTCTTCTCAAAGAAATAATCCCCCCGCCCGCTACGGAGCATCAACGACCAGCTTCCACTTCCAGCACCGCACTCCCTATTATAACGACCCCTGGCCCCACCCTTCAAACGAACTGCTCCAGAACTGTCTGCAATTCCTGCGGCGGTGTCAGAACGGGGAAAATATGCAGCCCGGTCTCACGACTCAGCCGGTCAAGCACCTGCCGATCCCACGGATCAGACATGGCCACGGTCAACACATCACGCGCGCGACCAAGAGGATAACAGCGCAATTCCTGCGCCAGGCGAGGATCGATGAGGCCGCGCACCCTCGCCGGCAGCGAACGTGGCAGCGAAGAGAGATAAGGAACACCAAGCTTACGCGCCAACCCGGACAAATCTTCTTCCCCTCCCACCGGCTGCGCTCGCTCCAACTCGCCAAAAGCCAGTTGCGCCTCGCGGGCAGCAACCACACACTGCGCAAGCTCATTACAGACATCAGGGAACGAACTATAACCGGCACTCATCCGGCAAGGCCGCAAGATCTCGAGGTCAGAAACATTATGCACACGCCATAATAAGGCATCCCAGAGGCGCTCCAGGACAATACGACCCCCCTGCCGATT
Organism: Ktedonobacteraceae bacterium; assembly: GCA_017354095.1. GTDB lineage: Bacteria > Chloroflexota > Ktedonobacteria > Ktedonobacterales > Ktedonobacteraceae > Bu33. The sequence continues at coordinate 3,250 of JAFMRP010000472.1, read as the reverse complement.
CGCTCCCGGCAAAATAAAATAATACGTATCGTGCAACAGCAAAACCAGGTCCGTGCAGCGCACCAGAGGCCGAATACCCTCCAGGAAGTAATGCAGACTGCGCTCCACACTCACCTCATGTCGCCTGGATGTCGCATAGAAACGACGCCGACGTTTCTCCGGCGCAAAATGGACCGTTATCGCCACCAGCGCGCATCGCTCCGCCCGCATCTCAATGACCGCTCGCATCACTTCCACCACCTCCTGCACCGTCCGCACACTGGAATAGGCTCCCGTTAAGCGCGCGATGGTAGAAAGCGTCTCAACCTCCCTGCGCATGCCCAGGACTCCTTACATAAGGTAATATCGATGGAGCAAGCATAACTGGCAGAGATTGCGAATGCGGCGAAAATGCGGTTACATTCCCGTTAAGACTTTTTGGTAGCGGTTAAGATCGTGATATATGCCATTGGCAGCACCGTAATAGCGGGCCAACGCTTGCAACGGCTCCAGAATCGCTTCAGCATGCAGCAATAACAAATCAGCCTTCTGTGCCAGGTCCAGCAACAGCGAGGCCAGGGCCCCATCCTGCCCGTTACAGAGATGCCGGAAATCTGGCAGAATGTCCCCAAAAACGGAGCAGGCATAGTCCAGCAGAAAATCAAAGGCCGGGTCCATACGCGGCAGCAAAGGCGTGGCCGGGAGATATTCGGCGAACTGGATCGTAAACGAGAGACGCTGGCTGTGCTCCCGCTGCCAATCATTAAGACGCTCACTGACCAGCGTAAAGCCCTGCTCCCAATGATCATGGACCGTCAATTGATCAAGCCAGTTATCACCACTACTCAAATCACCAGGGATCACCGGCAGACCACTGGCCGTATCAAGCGCGTCCAGCAAATTGGAAGCCGCCCCCTCAATAAGACGGCACAACGGCTCGATGCGCGTCAGATAGCGCTTCATATCTTGCAGGCAGGTCCAGATATGATAGCGATATGCCAGGACCTCGCGCGGCAACAGATCATCAACCGAACGAGTGGCACGAGCGCTCAATCCCGGCAGCACCGCCAGGTACAACGAATCCACGCAGGCAAAGAGATGCCGCGAGCTGAAAAAGAGATTTTCCAGGTCAGCCACATCAGCTCGCTGCCCAAGGTACGAGCGCAACTGCTCAAGCAGCACTGTGAGCGCTGCCTCATCTGTCATCTGCCCACTGGGCAAACGCATCCTATCAGAAGATCGTCCAACTTCTGGCCACATCCACACTTCCCCTATCCTGCGATTTTCTTACCTACTATTGTACTCCAAATAGTGAAAAGAACAACCAATGATTGCCAATTCACCTCAGAGTGCCTGCAAAAGCTTACCCTGTAATCGCTTGAGATCAACCCCCAGGCTGCCCAGAATACTGAGCGCCAGGCCCGCGCCAGAACGCGTCAAAACGAGCAGCAACAGCTCCGGCGTCACTTCTTTCCGACCCAGCGCGATCCCCTCACGCACAGCCTGGCCCACCAGTTCGAGCGCTCGCGGCGTCAACGCAATCTTCGGTGGCGAGGCGCTTTTCCCCTCTCCTATCAGCGTGATCACCACACTGCGAGCTCGACTGAGATCAGCCCCCAGGCTCTGGAGAACCTTGGTAGCAGGACACTCTTCGATGCGCAACAAACCTAGCAGCAGATGCTCCGTGCCAATATGATCATGCTGCCAGTGCCGCGCCTCTTCGGCAGCCTCATCAAAAACCCGGTTCACCGCCTGGCCCCAGCTGATTGCAGCTACCTCGCTCCCTACCACTCCAGCCCCGGATGCCAGTGCATCAACAATGTAGGGAGATGCCTCCCCCAGAACCGCTACGTTATTACCCCGTCCTTCTTCCGCCTTCCGCTCTTCATTCAACACCCACTCCGTTTCACGCCGCACCTTTTCCAGATTCACCCTCAGCCCGGTCAGTACCCCCGCCGCGATCCCCTCTCCCTCGCACACGATACCAAGCAGCAAATGCTCCGCATCAATATAATGATGCCCCAGCCTGCGCGCCTCATCTACAGCCAGCTCGATCACTCTCTTCGCTCGCGGCGTCAGCCCAACCTCTCCCAGCACTATACGATCCCCACGCCCAATAACAATTTCAATTTCATGACGCACCCTCTCCAAATCCACACCAAGCCGCTTCAGCACCGTAATCGCAGCCCCATCCTCCAGGCGCACCAGGCCCAGCAGCAGATGTTCCGTGCCAATGTAGTTATGCTGGAGCCGCTGGGCCTCTTCCTGAGCCAATGAAAGCGCTCTCCTGGCCCGCTCGGTAAATTTGTCAAAACGGCCTCTATCGTTCACGTTGCGCCCCTTCCTGAAAATTGGCTAGCGACGGATAGGATAGCTACCGGGTCGCGATACAAACAGTGGATGGAGTGAGAGCGGGAGGTGCAAGAGGGCGGCTGCCTCTCCGCTCGGCTGACGGCGTAGCCGTAGCTGCGCCAGCAGCGTTGCCGAGCGGAACAAGAGGGCCCTCCTACGTCCTTTCTCCCCCGCGCCGCCTGCGGCGGCGTATGTTTCACATGGAGATGGCCACAACACTAGAAAAGCGAAAATACCCGAAACCATTTTCATAGCGCAGTAATGTTACAACTATAACATATGCCCGGACGCTTTGCAAAACACTTCGCCACATGATCAGCTATAGTACCGGGAATTCAAAAAGTACGAAGAACTCCTCTTTCACCCTTCAAAGATTGACAACCGGCTGTCTATCGGTAACAATGTAGCACTGGCACACTACAAATCATATCCGGCATACACGAACTACCAGCTGCGCAACGTTGGTTATATAATAACCACATTCATTGGGTCTCGACGTTCCAGTATAAAAATGTCAGATGTCTGAAAAAACATCCATACCATAGATACAGCAATAGTAAGAGCAGCATGCAACACTTTCACTTACAGCCCACCACACCAGGCACCAATCAGGAACCTGGCGGCTACAATTCCAGCAACGAAACCCAGCCGGTCGGCAACCTGAGCCCGGAGATGCGCGAGGCAGCCCTGGCCGCAGCACGCGCCCGCCTGCGCCAGGGAATCATGCATGTACGCATCCAACATTTCTACTGCACCTTAGAAGAGATGTTTGACCCCTCGCTCCACGGCCAGAGCTTTATCGTCGGCACAGGCATGGGCCGCCCCAACGAACCAGGACGAGTAATCGATGCTTCACCAGCAGCGCTGCGACTGGGCATTATGCCAGGTATGCCACTGCGGCGCGCGCACCGCATAACAC
>JAFMRP010001699.1 GCA_017354095.1 Ktedonobacteraceae bacterium | reverse complement strand
ACCCGTGACGCAAAAATTGGCGGTTTCGGCGATCTTCTTGCTCCAAGCCCTGCTTATTTACTTCGTTCTGGCTCAGCGATTCCCACTTTCTGGAGACGACTATTCATATTTGTACCAAGCGAAAGTGTTCGCGTCCGGCAAGCTGTACGCCGAAGACCCTCTCTACGACCGAGCACTTCCGTTTTACGACTGCCTGGCGACAAAATGCTTCAGGGATGATCAAGGACGCAGATTCTCCCAGTTTTCGCCAGGCTGGCCGGCTCTTCTGGCCGTGGGCGTTAAACTCGGGGTCCCCTGGCTGGTGAACCCGCTTCTTGGCGCCCTGCTGGTCTTCCTAATCCTAGAGTACGTAGAGCAGCGAATGGGCAAGGAGTTGGTGAGAGTCGCTTCGCTGTTGTTGCTGCTCTGTTTTTTTCTCTCTTACTATGCAGGCTCTTTTCGGGCTCATGTCGCTACTGCGCTGTTCGTGTTCGCTTCGTTCTGTCTCTACGATCTCGCGCAGCGGCGTCCAGAGCATTCCAAGCTTTGCCTGCTCGGGGCGGGCGCGCTTCTTGGCTATTCGGCGCTGATTCGCTACATCGATTGGGTTCCTCTGGCCCTTTGGATTGGTGTCAGCTTGCTACGCCGCAAGAGATTCGCCGACCTGATGCTCTTCGGAATTGGGTTCGCACCCCTGGCCAGCGGTAACCTGGTGTATGACGCCCTGCTCTTAGGCAACCCGTTCCAAGCACCTGACCTGCTTTACCACAGGCCAGGCATTGGAGACCGTCTCGCGGTTTCCTGGAACGGGTTAGGTTTGACGATCGTCCGTTTGGCAAATCTTCTCTGGGCTTTCCCGCCTGTGCTCCTTCTCGTTGTACTCTGGAGGCATTACCAGGCATCCCCGAAAATGAAGATGTACGTTGCGCTGTTCTCGATGAACGTCGCGATCTACTTTTTCTATCCGGCAGGTGTCGCTGGCCCAGGTCCACGCTACTTTCTGGCTTACTTCCCATTTCTGGTGCTGGCCGTCGTGGACCTTTACCAAAGGATGTCTCGCGATTCACGACCTATTGGTCGCCACCTTTGGAACTTTGCGATCGTTAGCCTCGTTGTGTGCAGCATCGCGTTCGTGACTGAAGAGGCTTATACGATGTACTGGAGGCGAGACCTCGAGCGGACGGTGCAGCATGTCAGCGACGGGAAGAAGATCTTTCTGCTCAAGACCGGGACTTACCACACAGCCGTAAGCGATCTTACTCGAAACCCGCCAGTACTGTCGTCGGCCGATAGCCTCTATTTCAAATGGCGTAATGGGCCTGAACAAGATGAGCTTTTGAAGCGATTTCCAGGCCGCAACATCTTTGTCTACGAGTATCCGGGGCGTCTTTCCCGCTATGGGTCGACCGATTGACTAACTCATCATTTGCCTCGGCGAACGAGCAATCGCTATCATCGGCGCGCAATGTAAGCTGGGGCGTCGCTAGTGAGTGTTTGTGACGTGTTCTATCATTCACACTGCGGCGCGATTCAAACCTTGTGGCATGTATGCACATCGAGCAAGTACCGGTGAAATGACCAGGCAGGACCCTAG
>JAFMRP010000053.1 GCA_017354095.1 Ktedonobacteraceae bacterium | reverse complement strand
GTATCGCACTGGTAGCTTCTCTGCTGGCAATGTTCATGGTGCCGGAGACCCTGCCTGCTCACGTGCGGGTAGAGGCACGGCAGCAGAAGGTCAAGCGAGGGTCAAGGGTGAAAAAGGCGAAGGATTTGAGTTTTGTCGGCTTGATCTGGCTCTTCGCGCCGTTTCTTATCATCGACTTTGGCCTGATCTTCACCTATCCGTTTGTGTTCCCACAATATCCCTTCTTTTTCGAGAAGGTGCTCCAATATAGCACGGCGCAATATGGCATGATTATCAGTGTCTACGGGCTGGCGCTGGCTGTTTTCCCAGTCTTTCTGGGGCGGTTGAGCGAGAATCTGCCGAAAAAGCCACTGATTGTTGTGGGTAGTTTGCTCTTTGGAGCCTTGAACATGTTCATGTTCGCGGCGCCCCTGTATCCGCTGTTACTGGTGGGAGCGGCGCTGGCGGGTCTGGGAAGCGCCTTCGTCAACCCGGCACTGGGAGGCATCTATCTGGGTGCCACCACTGATAAAAATCGCGGCCAGGTGATGGGCATGCGTGGGTCGGCCATCTCGCTCGCGGTGATGCTGGGTCCGCTGGTGCAAGCGCTGGTGGGGTCCTGGATTACCCCGCAGACAACGTTTGCGATAGGGGTTGTCCTGTCTTTAGCAATGGCCGTGGTAGCATTTCTCCTGTTGAAAAGTTCCCGGCAGGCAGGAGAAGCGTGAGGCGATTATTGTACAGATGCTAGGCGGAACGGTGGGGAAATGTGCCTACCGTTCCGCCTGACTGTGTGTATGGCAGAGCTACATGTATTTACTGATAAGACTTTCGGGACCCACAAAAACGGAGCCACCGCTTCGCACGGTTTCGCGGATGAGCCGGGTCATCTTCTCCTTCTCAGCATGCATCAGAGCGATCCAGGCAGGAGGAGCGGCGGTTTGTGGATCGTGTTCAGCGCTCCAATTCGCCATTTCCACCAGGACTGGAATGAGGTCCAGGCCTTTTTCCGTCAAGACGTACATCTCTTTGCGCTCATCTGTATCGTGGGGCATTTTCGTCAGGACGCCCTGTTGTTCCAGACGTGCAAGGCGACTGGCGAGGATGTTGGTCGCAATCCCTTCCTCTGACGCTAAGAACTCGCCGTAGGTCTTCTTGCCGAAGTAGACCATATCGCGGATGATCAGCAGCGACCAGGTATCGCCGAATGTTTCCAGGGCAAAGTTGATGGGGCAGTCTGAGCGCCTGTGTTGTTTGTGCTTCATAGTGAGGTTGATCCCTGACTTCTACACTTCCCTGCCTGTGGTATTGCGCGAGATCATGCCCGCAGCAGGGTTAGACGCGCTAGTATTTCTGGTATTTGGAATAGTATAGCGTTTGTGCTTGCAAATTGCAAGTCTTCTCCTTGACAAAATGATTCTTTCGATCATATACTATGTATGTGAGTGCTCACACACATAGAAAGGATTGAGAAGAGCATGGGAGGTACACGCGAAAAAATTCTGGATGCCGCTGAAAAGTTGGTCCATTTAAAGGGCCTGACGCGTGTGACAACGAAGGAGATTGCCCGTGAAACTGGCCTGTCGGAGGGTGCTCTCTACAGGCATTTTAACCATAAGGAAGAGATCTTTTTCGCCCTGATGGCCAGGCATCTCCCCACTTTACAGGAGGCGTTCCAACCCTACCCGGTCGGAGCGGGCACGCTTGCCGAAAAGCTGACCGCGGTCGTGCTGGCGACCATCCGTTACTATGAGCAGATTGTCCCGATGGGGGTGTCCTTTCTGGCTGACGCGACTCTGCTGACGCAGTTTCGCTCAACGATCCAGTCTCTCAATATCGGGCCACAAAATCTCTTTAAACGATTGGCGGTCTATATTGAAGAGGAGCAGCAATTGGGACATATCGGACGGGGGGTTCCCGCTATGACTATTGCCACTTTGCTATTGGGACCTTGCTTCCAACGAGTGTTCAACCAGCAGCTCCTGGGCTTTGAGCCCTTCACAACAACCGATGAGCAGTTTGCACACGAGCTCGTTCAGGGGCTGCTAACGAGCATCTCGCCTTCTTGAGTTGAGGTCAATATTCCGCAGTAAATTTTTCTTGTGTTCTCTAGCACTGTGTTTTTGAAATACTTGAGGAGCAGAAAATATGTTAACGATAAACGAGATGATTTCCCGCGATGGGAGGACGATCGAGACTGTCGCTGCCTATGTTCAACAGTATGTTGATGAGCATTACGCGAAAGTGATGCAAGAACATCGAGAGACTCTAGAGGAGATTCGTGCTCGTGTGGGTGATCCCGCCTACGCCCGTTATGCACAGGAACTCTTCCGGCCAGTGTATGACGAACTGAAGCAGGCCGGCCTGATCTGTGATCCCGCGCTTCCTGGAACATTTCCTCTCTCTCGTGAGCAGTGGGGTCCTGAGGATAAGCGCGAACGTCGCTTCTGGTGTGTGCTGCGCGAGGAAGATGGCACGGCGCTGGGGACGCTGATTACTCGCTTTTTCCACGACCATACCCGCTTGCGTATCCCTCACCAGCCAACGATACTGGCTTTTTCGCAAATTAATCAGTCGATCATTGCTCAGAAGGTAGAGAGTTCAGCGATCCCCGGACTGTAATGGTGCATTTGGCGATAAGATACGAGCAATAGCGTTGTGATTACCTTTCTACCCTGCGCGATTATTATGCTCGTGGTACCCGTCAACTGAAGGCGAATCCAGCGATCAGCAACGAGGAATTACCGTATCTGCTTCAGATACCGGACTATCACATTCACAAATGCGATGCGGAATTGGCATGGATTGAGGGTAAGATTGCCAACATCGCCCAAGAAAAGGAATGATTCCATGGAGAGACCAGGAAAAAAGCTGAAAAACGTTCATCACGTTTCACAAGGCGAAAATGAACTGACGCTCGAAGGAGGCAGTAAGAAGCCTCGACGAGCCGGAAAAGCCCGCAGGCGCATACTCGTGGGTCTGCTCTGTCTCCTGGTCGCGGCAGGCGTTCCTTTGGGCCTGGGGATGTGGACCTCTCGTTATCCTGATACGCTCAATATGGGTACGGCATGCAACATGGATACTATGCCGCAAATGAACATGAGTAGCACTGCATGTCAGGCGAGCCATGGAGCCTCAAACAGTATCCCTGCAACGGACTTGCAGGCACCGCCAACAGCGGCTTCTATGGATGCATTTACACTCACTGCCGAACCAGCTCATCTTCTATTCATGTCGAAAGGTCAAGAGGATGCCTGGACGTTCAACGGGACATCGCCTGGTCCAACGCTCCGTGTTCGCCAGGGAGATCTGGTGGTTGTCCATCTCATCAACCATCTGTCCGTTGGCGTCACTATTCATTGGCATGGTGTTGCCGTTCCCGACAGTGCCGATGGAGTCGCTGGGGTCACGCAGGATGCAACGAAACCAGGACAATCGTACACCTACCGTTTTCTCGTGAACGATCCTGGTACGTACTGGTACCACTCGCATCAAGAAAGCTTTGAGGAGACGGGAAAAGGTCTCTATGGGATGCTTGTAGTTGAACCAACACGGCCATTGATTCATGATGATGTTGATATGGCGCTGGCCTTGCATACCTGGAACGGTATGCTTGCCTTCAACCTGTCAATGGGAACATCATCTCTCCATGCACGATCTGGTCAATGGGTGCGCTTACGGCTGGTCAATACCGATAATGCAGCTCACCTGCTAACACTCGCCGGCACGCCATTCCTGGTCGCGGCGCTTGATGGGCATGACCTCAACGAACCGACGCCACTCACGGCTGTCCCCATCTCCATTGATGGGGGCCAGCGTTACGATCTCCGCTTTCAGATGCCCCAGCACGGACCAGTGGCTTTGTTTGTCGCAAACGATCAAGGGCAGTATCAAACGGCACCTCGTCTGCTGTTTGGGCAAGAACGTGACTTCCCATCTCACTTTGCCATTCCACATGCCAGCCAGAAGATCTTCGATTTCACCTCTTATGGTCGTCCAGCACCGGATGCCATCACGCCGAATAGCCATTTCGATGTGACCTACACCATTGTGCTGGGCTATACCTTTGGCTTTTCCAATATGCGTCCTGGTCCCGTCTTTACGCTGGATGGGAATGTGTTTCCTCATACGCCCATGCTCCTGGTCAAAACAGGACAGTTGGTGAGGCTACGTTTTGTGAACGACGCGGATGCCGGCGATCACCCGATGCATCTGCATGGACATACCTTGACGGTGCTGACCAGGAATGGACATCCGCTCACGGGAAGTCCGGTCCATCTCGACACCATCAGTGTTGGGCCGCATGAAACCTATGAGGTCGCCTTCTCTGCAAACAATCCGGGTTTATGGATGATCCATTGTCACAATCTCTATCACGCCAATCATGGGATGGATATGATGTTGGATTACCCCAACATCTCGACTCCCTATTCCATTGGATATGCCTCAGGAAATTTTCCTGACTAACTCAAAGGTGCGGGAGAGCCATGGTTCTGGGGCAAGTCCAGAGGAACCATGGTGCTCCTTGCCCGAGGAGACCAGGAGCACCTGTGTGTGTTTGATGAGCTAGGCGATGAACTCCTGCGCGAAGCGCCGGATGGCATCCGGTTGCCCGCTTCCAGGGAATCGGAGCAGCAGTTCTTGGACGCCCGCCTCCTCATACGCGGCGATCCGCTCACGGATGGTTGCGGGACTCCCAATCAATGCTGCGTTGCCGAAGAGGGCGCGTACTCTCTCTGGAACATGCGCCTGAGCCTGTTCATCCGTCTCCCCCATGATACAGTACGACCCGGAGGTCCGATGAATGCTTTGATAGTCACGGCCCAGTCGCTCACAATGCGCCTTGAGGACAGCAAACTTGTGCTTGAGTGTGGCGGGATCCCCGTGGACGTTACAGGCATCGGCATACTGCGCCACGAGTTTGAGTGTGACGTGTTCTCCATTGCCAGCGATCAGCAGGGGAATATGGGGCTGTTGGATGCCTTTGGGCTGGTTGATGGCACCCCGTACCACGTACGACGTTCCTTCAAACGTCGCTTCTTGCTGGGTCCACATCGCCAGGAGAATCTGAATCGCTTCGCGCAATTGGCGCGATCGCTGCGGAACATCCGGGTACTCATAGCCATACGCGCGAGCCTGATCGGCAAGTGCAGGAGAACCGGAACCAATTCCCAGCGTGAGTCGGCCATGACTCATGACATCGACGGTACTGGCCATCTTCGCCAGCAGCGCGGGGTGGCGAAAGACGTTGGATGTGACAATCTGACCGATGCGCACACGGCTGGTGTCGCGCGCCAGTGCCGCGGTGGTCGTCCAGCATTCAAAAAGCAACTGTTGCGAGGCGTCCTGGCCAGTGAAATCACCAGGCCAGAGGACGTCGGAGAGAAAGATGGCATCGAAGCCCACTTCCTCGGCGGTTTGGGCAACGTGCGTCATGGTCTCATAGGCTTCCACTGGATCGACGATGCCTGCCAGTTCGTTGGTCGCCCCGTTGGGGAGGATCACGCTAAACTTGATCGACATGAACAACAACCTCTTCTCTTTCTCTAGAAGATCACTTCCAGATTGGTTCAAAACAATATGATAACCTATCGTATCATTTGAAAGTGATGAGATCAAGGAGATGAATGTGCTAGAATAGAATCTCTCGTATCATCGGTTCTGTCAGAAACTGAAGCGATGCATGTTGCTTGATGAAGGAGGCCGGAGTGGGATGCGAACATGGCCTGAAGATCATCCGAAAGCTCGTTTGCTGGCGCGCAAACAAGAAGCCATTCTCGTGGCGGCCAAAGCACTGTTCCTGCGACATGGATATGCCGATACGACGATGGAAATGGTAGCGGCTCACGCTGGTGTTTCCATTATGACGCTCTATCGTCATTTTCGTGGAAAAGATGTCCTCTTTGAGGCCGTGATCCAGCATCTGTGTCACCAAAAAGCGCAGGAGGGGAGGGAAATGCTCTGGCAGGGGACGCCAGCCGAGGTACTTCGTCGCTTGGGCCAGTTGCGGCTCACCTATCTCCTCAATCCTGAGGAGATCGCGCTATATCAAGTCATTCTCGGGGCTCGAGAACATTTCCCCGAAGTGGGACGGATGTATTATCACCTGAACATGGAAAAGGCGCTGGATCGATTGAGTGTGTACCTGCAGGAACTGGATCGCCAGGGGGCCCTCCATATTCCCGACTCCCACCTCTCCGCGCAGTTGTTTCTCACGTTACTGCAAGGGCAGATCATGGAGCGAGCACGTCTGGGGGTAGAGCCAGCTCCAACAAGTGAAGAACTGGCGCAGCATATCGATACCTGTGTCACTTTTTTCCTTGCGGCTCATACCAATCCGTGTTCTCAATGGGAATTTTGAGGTGGGGAAAGCTGGTCTAGGACGGTTGTTCTTTCTGCCACTCTATTCGCCAGAATGGCAGCCTGCTGAACGTCTCTGGCCGCTCGCGAATGAGGTCATCGTCAATCGCCGGTTCGAGACGCTTGATGAATTGCAAGAAGTGCAGGTGCCATGATGTTTAGCTCTCCAGGATGATCCAGCCCAGGTTCAGACGGCTACTTGCTATCATTGGTGACCGAGTCTCGCACCTTGATCACCTTCGATCTGTAAGAAAGCCTCTCTACATTGATCAAGAAGTGTATCTAACCGTTTGTCTCTCGACTCGCGTGCATTTCTGCCCTGTCTTTTGACGGCAGCAATCGCCTCCTCATTCGACATGTCGCGCCCGCTCACAAGCCAGGCAGCAAGGACATGGCCTGTTCGACCTACTCCACCTGAGCAGTGAACCACCGTTTTCTCTTGTTGTCGGTCTGCCTCAGCGAAAAATGGCAGAATCTGATCGATGAGTTGGCTCTTTTTTGCAAGCTGAAAATCCTCAATGGGAACCCATAGGACCTGGTGTTCGCCAAACGCCTGGCGATAGGTTCCAAGTAGGTCGGAATATCCGTCCAACTGGCGGGGAGGTAACAAACAGAGAACGCGTGCGATGCCTTGTGCTTGCATAAAGGCCACCCAGGTGTAGATGAATGTGGAAGAAACGCGCGAGAAAGGAAAACCAGGGCGACGTGCTCCAAAAACGAGAGGTTCCTGTTCAGAAGCGGCTGCGAAGCCCCGCTTTGGACTACTTATCCACCTCATAAGTCGCATGAAGACCATATTTCCTCCATGATGTATGGGCTCTCTCAAGAGTATCTTGAAGTGGGGCTTTCTGCAAGGCTGTTCCGGAATGCAGGGCTACCCACCCGGCTCCAGCATCCTATCGCTTCGTATCCAGGATTAAACCTCCAATTGGCAGTTTGGTACACCAGCTGGCATTGCTGAGTTCTCTTGCCGAGCCATTTGAAACCAATCAAGAGGCGGATCTCTGGTGGGGAGGGCTCTCCTGATTGATAGAGATTGGTGCTACATACGTCACCAACACAATTTTCGCCGCAACTCTCGCGATCGCTTTGCCTCTCAACTCTGAGAACATGCTGATGCTGTATCAGGCACATTGAGCCTATCACACGGCCAGGCATGGCGCTGCTCAGAGGAAGAAGTGGTCCTGAGGTCAGTGGGGATGCGTGTCAGCAGATCTTGAAAAACCTCCGACAAGGAGTTCCCCATCATGTTCTCTCCACAGAACGCTCTTCTCGCATCGGCCGGTGGTTCTCTCTTCACCGGCCGATCCCTCTTTCCCGAGAGCTAGTCGATGCTCAGGATCGTATACACTTTCACACCACCAGGCGTGGATACCACTACCACATCATCCACTGTGTGACCCAGCAGCGCTTTCCCCACCGGAGATTCATGAGAGAGGAGGCCAGCGCTGGGTTTGGCCTCATACGCCCCCACCAGCGTGTAGCGGTAGTCACGATCATCAGCCGTCCGTACCTGGACGACGGAGCCAAGAGCGATCTCCCCCGTAGACGGCTTATTGATTGGTTTCGCTAAAGCCAGCAACTGCTCCAATTCCCAAATGCGACCCTCCAAACGCACCTGCTCGTTTTTAGCGTCCTCGTAGGCGGCATTGTCGATCACATCTCCCGATGCTTTGGCATCCTGAAGGTATTGTGCCACTTCCGCTCGTTTCACGGTCCGCAGAAAGGCCAGTTGAGCGAGTGCGTGTTGTCGACCGTTGTCGGTGAGAAAAATATCTGGTGTCATCATCTTCACGATCCCTTCTTAATGGTTCAGCGTATGCCAGATGGGAAAACGCTCCCTCCTCTGCCTCGGAAGGGGGTGCTCACGTGGGAAATGCCTAGTCACTTCTCAAGAAAGCAGGACCCAGCCTCAATGCCAAGGTGGAGCGCTGATCTCTTTCCAGGTGATGGGATGGTCGTTGATCCAGGTACGCTCGCGTGTGCTTCTTTCCTCTTTAGCATGTTGGCTTCAGCAGTGGAAAAGGCCAGGCACATATGCCTGAGGCGTCGCGTGATTCCTTCCTCCCACGTCCCTGTTCATTTCTGCTCAATATAGCACAAATGTTCTATTATTGCAACAAGCAAGGGCTGAAATCCATGAGCAATCCGTGTGCTGGAGAACGATGCTTTCACCACGTTTTGTCCCTCGTGAAGAGCTCAAAGAAGCCCTCTTCACGCTCCGGCCAGTTTTTGCTCGTTTGACGAAGTATGGACCAGTTACTACATCCATTGTTCTGTCCACACCACTCTCTGGAGAGCCGATCAAACAAGCGGCAACAAGCAGAGAGCACAATCCGAATGATCATACGAACCATGAACGCTGATCAGGTTTTTCCAGAGAGTGAGGTTGACCTGTTTCCGTCCAGCCAGCAGAGGTGGAAAATTGACTGGGATTACTGTCGAGAGCATTTTCTCAACAGCGTCGAAACGTTACGTCAAACGTAAAAACGGAAATTCATTATAATATAGATGTTAACATTACGTCAACGATTTTCTCTGGCTTAAACCACCATTTCTGCTCTTCATAGACATTCGGACTCACCCACGGATTGCGCAACGAGGAAAGCACAGAGATTGAAAGAGGCGCTTTCAGCGCTACTCCAAACTACGGGGTGGCTTCTTGCGTCATCGAATGAGCTTGATCATTCCCATTCTGCTGTTTTTCCCAGGCCTTCCCCCAATGATACATGGTGGTCAGGACCGTGCGAAAATCTTTTCCTTTCTCCGTTAAGGAATACTCTACGGTGACGGGCACGGTAGGAAAGACCTGACGATGGATGACACCATTGGTTTCTAAGTGACGCAAGGTATCAGTTAACGCTTTGGTGCTTATCGTCTAAATGTCTTCGCAGTTGATTGAAGCGCAGTGGACTGATAGACAGATGGGTCAGAACCAGGAAAGACCACTTCCCCCCCAGAACCGACAACGCATCTCGAATGGGAGGAAGGCATCGCTCATCTATTGCTTTGTGCATCGCATTCACCCTTCTAAAAAGTAAGGTAGTTCAGTAGATAAAACTAGATAAAAAAATAGTGCCTACTTCACATAGTAGTCCATCCTTTTTCCAATAGCAATGGATCCATCGATGGGATGAGCCCAGAATACGTACTCTGTGAGGTGAATACGCTATGACGGTAGACACAACTCCTGCTAGTCCTCCTACTCTCTCAAAATCTGCTCTAGCCATGACAAAGGGGCTCAATGTCATTCTTTCGGCGGTCTTACGTTCTCCCTTCCATGGGAAACTGAGTCAACGATTCATGCTTTTGTCATTCAAAGGGCGCAAGAGCAGGAACAGGTATACCCTCGTGGTGGGATATCGGCGCGAGGGTGAGGTGCTGGAGGTGATTTCTCCTCGGAACTGGTGGAAGAATTTGCAAGGGGATAATACACAGGTTACAGTCCTGTTCCAGAGACGATGGTACGATGGCATAGCAGAAGCCTTTCATGGGGATGAGACGGTAGCTGCTGGCTATCTGCGCGCGATGCAGCGCTTCCCTGCTCTGATTGGTATGTATCACGTGGAGGTGGACGAAACTGGTCAGCCAAAGCCAGAGAGTGTGCGCCAGGCGACCCGAGCCTGCGCGCTCGTGCGTATTCGACTCCTGTCTGAGAAGAACGCATGAGTCGTCTCGAATCTTCTGAGGTTTCCATCCAGACCTTACTCCAATCTGCTCCTTCGACTCCATCCTGGTTTGGCGAGGTGACTGTGATTGCGCACTACCTTCGGCACCTGGGCGTGCTTTCGGACATTACGGAGCGTGTGCGCTTCGCTCGGCGTCGATTCGGACATTACGACCTCACGGACTTTGCTGTCGTGCTCCTGGGGTATGCAATCAGTGGAGAACGCACGCCAGAGGCATTCTACGAGCGCTTGCATCCTTTTGCCGACGCGTTCATGGCGCTGTTTGGACGGGGTCGCTTACCCGCCCGCTCGACGCTCTCCCGCTTCCTTACAGCCCTGGATCAAGCTCCCGTCGAGGCGTTGCGTGTGATGTTTCTCGAAGATCTCCTCGCTCGACCTCTGGAGATGCAGGAGCAAGCAGGAGGACTATGGGACCGGCAAGGAACTCATTGGCAGGTATTCGACATTGATGGCACGCGACAAGCTGCCCGCCAACGCGCTTTGCCCTGTACGCCTGATCTCCCACCCGCACACCGCCGATTGAACGAGGTCTGCGCCCCTGGCTATACAGGACGCAAGCGAGGGGAAGTCGTTCGCACTCGGACCACGGTACTCCAGGCACATACCCACCAGTGGATTGGCACGTATTCTGGGGCAGGCAACGGCGCTCTCATCGGCGTGAGGTGATGAAATTGCTTCGTCACCAGCGCATCAACATCCAACTGGCTGAACCATCTTCACTGATTCAGTCCTCTTCAGTTCGACCGCTTTCCCGCGCGGAGCGAGTACACTACCGTCTCTCCTGGGCTGAGCGTCTAGAGCGCAATGCTCGTCCGCAATCCGCTCCAGATGTCTCGATCATGCTCTTCGGGATACCAGATGCCTTTGCCACGGCTCTCGGTCTCCGCATCGCCTAAGGACGCTTTATCAGGCTGAACAAAGCGGCAACTTCCTGTCTTCGTTCGCTCTCACCCATTTTTCATTCTCTAACCTTGATATCTCTCTCTGGCTTCTTTGCGACGCCGTGAGCTTCATCCGACTGTTTTTAGTCAATGAGAGCAAAGCCTCTTCAAACCGTATGGCAGGCCATCTTCACTGCTCACCTCGTTGCGCAACCCGTGGGCTTAGGGGAGCAAGAGCAGTTTCCCGCTCGTCTGACGCCGTTCCATAGCCTGGTGTGCCAGAGTGGCATCGGCGAGAGCGTATGTTCCGCCAATCTTGATCGTGAGTTGGCCTTGCAGCAGCCAGGAGAAGAGATCACTCATACAGCGGTGCGCCCGTGTCGGGTCACCGAGGTAATGATAGGCTGCCACCCGAGTAAGAAAGAGTGAGCCTTTCTCCATTAAGGTCATCAGATCGAATGGGGGAATGAAGCCGCTGGCCTGACCATAAATGAGCAGAGACCCACAGGGTGCGAGGCTGTCAAGGTTGGCCTCAAAGGTGGCTTTACCAATGCCATCATACACGACCTGAACCCCTTGCCCTCCGGTGATGCGTCTGACTTCCTGAACCTGTTCCGTCTGCGTGGAAATGAGCACTTCATCCGCTCCCATCTCACGGACCGTCTGTGCTTTTTCAGGAGAAGAGGTCACCCCGATGACTCGTCCTCCTCGAAGCTTGACCATCTGGCAGAGCAAGTGTCCGACCCCGCCAGCAGCGGCCTGGACGATGCACCAGTCTTCTGGCTTGACTGGATAGGCCAGATGCGAGAGCACATACGCGGTCATGCCCTGCCAGAGGACGGCTGCCGCCTGTTCAAAACGCATCTGGTCAGGGATGGGGACCAGGTGGTTGGCAGGAGCAAGCACATGGGTGGCATATGATCCATTCACCCCAGCCCAGGCGACCCGATCCCCGGTCCTTAGATGGGAGACGTCAGAACCAACACTCTCGACCACGCCCGCTCCTTCAAGACCAAGGGCGGCGGAAATGCCATTGGTTTCATAGAAGCTCTGCGTGGTCAGATCGCCGCGTCGTTGCTGAATATCCAGAAAGTTCACGCCCGCAGCGTGAATCCTGACCAGGGCTTGACCAGGGCCGGGAAGAGGCAGGGACTGTTCTTCGAGCTGCATCACTTCAGGATCGCCATAGGTATGAATACGGATCATTTGCATGTTCATGAGGTATTGTTCTTTCTTTCTTTCTTCATGGTAAAGATCTGCTACACTGTCAATATGGTTTCCACTGGAAACCATATTGACAGTGTAGCAGATCGGTGAGCCAAACGCAAGATGGTTTCCAGTGGA
>JAFMRP010001698.1 GCA_017354095.1 Ktedonobacteraceae bacterium | reverse complement strand
ACACCCGCGGCACCCGCGAGGGCGCGGCCAGTTCCGTGTTGCGCCCCGTCTGAGATGGTTCTCCTTACAGAATCGGCTGCCCAACATGCTCCTGCCGAAAGAAGCCCTCAGCGGTTTCGAGTCCTTTGACAGCCAGCCGCTGGTGCCTGTAAGCGGTTCACATGCCATCGTTGTGATCGGCGTCTACTCGCTCATCTTCCTGGTGCTCGCCCTTGTACCGACGTGGAAACGCGATGTCAGAGAGTAAACATGCGCTCATCTCATTTGATTCTGTCCCATTGGACAGAGTGTGTCTTGTCTGTTCTGGACTACACTCGAACCAACCATACCGATGGTTCTTGATTGTTCCACTGACGGATACGTCTCGAAGAAGAAAAGGAGAAATAGATGATCAAGCTGTATGCCGCTCTTGAAACCGCGCTGGCCGTCATACGTCAGCAGCAACGTGAATGGCATGTGGATCTGCATCTGATCGGTTCACAGCCACACGGTGTCGTCGTCGATCCCATTCGCCCACAGAGGGTCTATTGCGGGACATTTGACCAGGGATTATGGCTTAGTGATGATGCCGGGGCTTCATGGCAGCATGTCGCTGCTGGGATCAGCTCGGAGCATGTCACATCGGTCGCCGTCAGTCCATTAGAGCGCGTCAATGGTGCGAGCGTTGTCTACGCGGGAACCGAACCGAGCGCTCTTTTCCGTTCAGAAAATGGCGGCTCTACCTGGCAGGATCTCGCAGCGCTTCGCCAACTTCCATCGGCCTCGACGTGGAGCTTTCCGCCCAGGCCGTCTACCCATCACGTGCGCTGGATCACCCCAGACCCGGTCGTCGCCGGGCGCATCTTTGCCGCCATTGAAGCCGGTGCCTTGATACGCAGCCACGATGGTGGCCAGACATGGGAAGATCGCCAGCCAGATGGTCCATTGGATACGCACACGCTGCTCATGCATCCTCAGGTCCCCAATCACCTCTACTCGGCAGCGGGCGACGGCTTTCTGCAAGCAGGCGCAGGCTTCGCCGAGAGCCACGATGGTGGCAATACCTGGTTTCGCCCGGGGGAAGGACTTCATCATCACTACCTCTGGGGCGCTGCTGCTGATATTGCTGACCCCTCGACGCTGGTCATCTCAGCCGCTTCGAGTCCCATGACGGCACACCACGATGCGCAGGCCGAATCGGTGCTCTATCGTCGCTCGGGGAATGGCTCCTGGAAACGGGTTGAGGCAGGACTTCCTCCCGCTCGGGGCATGCTGGCCTCGGTCCTGGCGACACATCAGGACGAGCCGGGGGTATTCATTCTATGCTGCGAACAACCTGGGCATCTTTCGCTCCAGCGACGCGGGCGTCAGCTGGGAGCGGTTACCTATTCGCTGGCCTGCCAATGTGCAAACGGGCCGTATCACGGCGCTCGCCCTGGTACAGGAGTAATCGCTGTTGAGCGGTGGGCAGTGACACATGGCTGACGTGCTCTTGCATATCTCGCAAGAGCGCTTTCTTGGGAATGTGACCCTACTTCGAGCAAATAGCGTCGATCTAGCAGAAGGGGGTCAGGTGGGTATGACATCCTGTAAG
>JAFMRP010001697.1:1075-1574 GCA_017354095.1 Ktedonobacteraceae bacterium | reverse complement strand
GATGCATAGCTTCGGTGGCCAGATGGGTCATGCAGGTACTCTTTCCTTCACCGGATTTGCCTAACAGCAGCATGTGGTGCTGCAGGCAGGAAGCGGGAAATGCAAACGGCAAGCGATGACCGGCATGCTCAGAATGGCCAATGATGGCTCCTGTCCCATGATGGACGAGGTGCGCTGGCATGAGCAAGGTACGAGCCAGCCGTCGCTCGACGAGCGCTAACTCCGGCAGATCGATGGCATGTGGAAGATGCCAGAGCGCGCTCAAGGCCTCGACACTGAGGCGCGAGGGGGCATGACGCACGCCCGTCTGCCAGCCGGTACGCCACTGCCAGAAGTGTGCCCTGGGACGGAGCAGTCGCAAGGCCTGCGCCGTGGAGCGTCTGCGTGGTACAAAGTAGTTGCCAGAAGCCAGGTGAAATTGTCGATAGGCCGCAATCAATCGTTCCAGAATCACGCGACGTGCCTGTCGCCGCTCGCGCTCCAGACGCCAGCCTGCACA
>JAFMRP010001697.1:0-1065 GCA_017354095.1 Ktedonobacteraceae bacterium | reverse complement strand
ACCTGCTTGCAGGCGCTGTCTTCTACCATGACCTGCCGCCTGTAGAAACCACAAGAGCGCCCATCGCAGCAGTCTGCCTCCTACTGACAGACGATGCCATACCGGTGTCGTTCTCCATCGGTGCCGGTGCTCTTTGCTGTGCCATAAGCCAGCCTGCGCATCGCTCCTGTGCCACCATGTTCGCCAGTGTCTGCCCCAGGATCGATAGGCCCGCCAGCACGCGCCCGCGAGCTTGCAGACGCGTCGCACCAGCCCTCCGATCAGCAGAGACCAGGTCCAGGATGTCCCTGGCCCGATCACATAGAGGCGCAGTCGAGCGCGATAGGCCATCTGAGCGGTCTGGGCCGATACCAATTGCTGATCATAGAGCCGAGGGCTCCAAAGGTGCCGGCGGGCCAGGTGGAGCAGGAGCATCAAACCAACCGGAACGGCCGCCAGGAGCGCCAGCGCCCACCCGTAGGGGAAGAAAGTGAAAACAGCCATCTTGCCTTGCACCATCTCCTGAAGCGTTTGCTGGAAGAGAGCGGGGAGCCGCTGCTGTTGGTAGAGCAGCAGCAGGAGACTGATCCAGCCGGCGAAGACCATGGGGAAGGATACCCATGGCGGTCGCTGTCGTGCCTGCTGGCGTTCGGATGCTAAAGGGTGTTCCATGGCTTTGCGTTGATAGCGCCGCGACCAATCCGGCGGTGCTGGCACGATGACCAACTGCGTGATGGCACGGAGCGACGGGGGCAGCAAATCCAGGGCGGCCAGCAGCCCCAGCAGGGGATCGTGCCCTTTTTGTCGGTGAGCATCGCGATGGTGCATGGCTTGCAGCGGTTCGTAGGGATCGCTTCCCAACTGCAGTTCAACGACGGAAAGCGTTTCTCCAGTGCGCACCTGAAAGGGATCATCTTCGTGTGGGAGCAGGTCACAGGCCATTTGTGGATAGCGCGCTCGCAACTGTGTCATCAGGTGCATCAGTGCATCTTCGCTGGTCGTGCGTACGAGAAAACCACGTGTGCTGCTGGTGCCGAAGATTTCCAGGGCGGCTCTCATCAATACCGAGGATGTTCATATGAGGAT
>JAFMRP010001696.1 GCA_017354095.1 Ktedonobacteraceae bacterium | reverse complement strand
GAGGCGGCCCCGACAAGCGTACCCAGCTGCACTTTGCGCACCAGAAAAGCGAATGTGCCTGGAGCACCGAGGCCGAATCCGTCCGCCATATGCGTGGCAAGACAGTGCTTGCGCAATGGCTGCGAACGCAGTTTCCCCAGGCAAGCGTTACGCTGGAAGAGCGCCTGCCCGGTCCCAACCGGATCGCCGACATCTTCGTTGTGCAGGCCAATGGAGAGCGCTGGGCCATTGAGTTTCAGTGCGCGCCGCTCGAAATAGAAGAGTGGCACAAGAGGCACAAGGCTTACCGTGAGGCGGGGATTCGTGACATCTGGATTATTGGCTGTAACCGGCGAGAGAAGCAAGAGACATTTATTGAGGCGATCCTTACCAGTGTGCGCGAGATTATGTTCCTTGATCCGCAGGTTGTGCCGCCGCGTATCTGGCTGCGCTGGCCAATTAGCCGCGCAGTGGCCCAGGAATGGCAGAATCGGCCGCCGGCTCGTCCACGTGCCACATATGCTCCCATGCTGGACGGTTGGGTAGGTCGCAACGGTTATGGGGCCACGATCATTGGCTCACTGTCCGAGATGCGGTTGAGTGAGCAAGTTCGCCTTATTCACCCCATGCGTACAGCCCTCGAAGAGCGCACCCGGCTCCTGCAGGCCATGAGCAGCGCGGAGCAGCCTGACGAAGAACAGTTCCGTGCATATCTGCGCCAGCACGTAGACGAGGAAGCGCTGCAAGTTGTACTTCTTCCATTGCTGCGTGCTTACCGGAGCGACCCCGAGCTGCTGCGGCGCTACAATTATGGGCGAGGCCAGTTGGACGCGCCACCCAGCGAGGATGACCGGCAACGTGTGCAGAAAGCGCGCGCCTGGTTAGAGAGAATTGCACAGCGCGGCTTTTCCGCTGAGCGGCTGCGAGAACTGGTCAGAGAGATCCCCTTTGTCGGCCCTTACGCCTCCTTTGCCAGCTACATGGAGATCCTGGTTGCCCTGGCACATGCACCCCGATGACCGCATGTGCAAAGAGAAAACGCGGCGAGCTTTTTTTCCGCACAATGCGGCCCCTTTATACTGGATATAGCGAGCTGAAACTTCTATATTAAGTGAGCCGTGTTCTATGCAGAAAAGTTTTTGATCAGGCAGCGAAACACCGCATGGTGGAGATCGGAAAGGACATAAACAGATGAACAATTTCTGGAAGGGCCTTTTCATAGGCGTTGGCATCGGTCTGCTAGTCGCGCCGATGAAGGGTGAAGAGATGCGCAGGCGCATTGCCGAGCGCGCGCAGGAGATGCGTGGCTATCTGCCGGAAAACGAGCAGATCCAGATGTATACCCATCGCGTCTCCGACCAGCTATCGCACACTACCGATTCGTTGAAGGGCTACGCTCAGCAGGCGGCCTCCTCGATGAAAAGCACCGCCGGTACGCTGGGTGATAAGGCCCAGAGTGCTGCATCCTCGATAAGGCGTGGAGGGAGACAGGTATCTGAAGAAACACAGGACATGGTTGATTCAGACAGAAACAACATGTCGGGGGATTAACCGCCTGGACAACAGAAGCCGCGCCGGTGACTACGGCGCGGCAT
>JAFMRP010000052.1 GCA_017354095.1 Ktedonobacteraceae bacterium | reverse complement strand
GACTGGGAGAGCACAATGCCTATGCTGTGCGCTCCAGCGCTACAGCGGAGGATCTGCCGACGGCATCCTTTGCGGGTCAGCAGGATACATATTTGAATATTATCGGCCAGGAAGCCATCCTGAAGCATATCAGCAAGTGCTGGGCGTCGCTCTTTACGGAGCGGGCGGTGATATATCGGATGCAGAACGGTTTCGATCACAGCAAGGTCTATCTGTCTGTCGTCATCCAGAAAATGGTTTTCCCAGAGGCAGCAGGGATTATGTTTACTGCTGATCCGATCACGTCGCACAGGAAGGTCGTGTCCATCGATGCCAGCTTCGGTCTTGGTGAGGCGCTGGTTTCAGGCCTGGTGGACGCTGATATTTATAAAGTGCAGGAGGGCAAAATCGTCAGTAAGAAGATATCGACGAAAAGGCTGGCGATCTATGCGTTAAAAGAGGGAGGCACGAAGAAACAGCAGCTAGGGCCCGACCAGCAGAAGAAACAAACGCTCACGGATGAGCAGATGTTGCAGCTTGAGAAAACAGGCAGAAGGATCGAGGCGTACTTTGGCCGTCCCCAGGACATCGAATGGTGCCTCTCTGAAGGTCAATTGTATATCGTTCAGAGTCGTCCCATTACCACTTTATATCCTGTGCCGAATGTAAATGACGGGAAAAATCATGTCTACATGTCGCTCGGTCATCAGCAAATGATGACAGATGCCCTCAAGCCATTAGGTCTATCCTTCGCCCCAATGTGGCTGAGCAAGCTTGGCGCGTCAACGGTCGAGGCTGGCGATAGGTGGTATATGGACGTCTCCCATGATCTTGCTTCGCCAGTGGCAGGAAAGATTTTTGTGAAAAACGGTCTCGGTTCGGTCGACACATTGATACAGAAAGCGCTCTCCAGTGTCCTGAAAAGGAAGGAATATATTAAATCGTTGCCGCGTGGAAAGACAACGCTGGGCTTGAGTGGCGGTACATACGGGCAGATGGTTGCCGGGCTGTTCCAGGCGATGAAAATCTATCGAGAGAATGACGCGAGTCTCATCCAAAAAATGATCGCGAAGAATGATGCACTGACGCAGAATGTAGCACAGAGGATCAATGGTAAATCAGGAGATGCTCTATTCGATTTTATTGTGCAGGATATGGATGAGGCCTTTAAGACGATTGTGTTAGACAACTATGGCGTGGGCATTATTGGCTTCTATCCTTCGAGTTGGCTGAACAAAAATATGAAGAAATGGCTGGATGAAAAGAATATTACCGATCTCTTTTCGCAAGCGGTATCCAATAATGTCACCACAGAAATGGGGCTTGAGCTTTTAGACGTGGCGGACGTGGTCCGGCAATATCCGGCTGTGCTTGAATATTTTCAGCATGCCGACGATGATACCTTTTTTGAGGACCTGGAGAAGCTGGAAGGCGGCAAATCCGTCAGTGATTCCATCCGGCAGTATCTCAGAAAATACGGCGTGCGCTGCCCCGGAGAAATTGATATCACCAGGACACGGTGGGCTGAGAAGCCGGTGTTCCTGATCCCCTTGATTCTCAATAATATCAAGCATTTTGAGCCAGGCTCCCATAAGATGATAGTTGAGCAGAAACGGCTGGAAGTAGAGCAAAAGGAACAGGAGCTACTCAGCAGGTTAGAGTGTCTGCCCGGCGGCAAACGCAAGGCGAAAAAGACCAGGAAGATGATCAGTGTTTTTCGCAATTTTGTCGGCTTCCGGGAATACCCCAAGTATGCCCTGATGCAGCGTTTCTATGTGTATAAGCAGGCTTTAAAGCAAGAGGCCGCCCGGCTGGTACAGAAAAGAGTGATTCGAGAGCCGGAGGATATCTATTATCTCACCTTTGAAGAACTCCGCAAGGTTGCCAGCACGTACCAGCTGGATTACAGCATCATCACAAAGCGAAAAAGGGATCACGAGATCTTTAAGAAATTGACACCTCCTCGTGTGATGACATCCGACGGTGAGATCGTCACGGGCGAGTACGATACCATCGAAACCCCCAGGGGCGCTTTGATAGGAGTACCTGTTTCATCAGGTACCATTGAAGGACGGGCGCGGGTCGTTTTAAAACTGGAGGAGGCCAACATTGAAGAAGGCGATATACTGGTCACAGCCTTTACCGACCCCAGCTGGACATCGCTGTTCGTATCGATCAATGGCCTGGTGACGGAAGTAGGTGGGATGATGACCCATGGCGCTGTCGTCGCCAGGGAGTACGGTCTTCCCGCGGTCGTGAGCGTGGAAAATGCGACCAGGCTGATAAAAGATGGACAAAGGATTCGGGTAAACGGAACGAAGGGCTACGTGGAAATCCTGGAGGAGTAAACCTTGTTTTTCCCGCAAATGAAGAGGCTGGTTTCTTAAAGAAAGGAAATATTGATGACCAGAGCCTTTACTGAAATCCTGATCCTTGTTCTTAACGTCGCCAGCGCCGATACGTTGGCCTTAATTGCTGGGTCCCTCCAAAAAGTGATGAACAATATGGATGAAGCCGCATTCCAAAACTTTGTAAAGCAATTGCACAAGTCTTTGCAGCGATCGCCGTACCAGATTACAACATCAACACTCCACATTATCGCGCTTATTCCATATTTCATCATCTTTGGTTTCTCCAATTGGTGGTTCATAGGGGGCGCTATCGTCTCTGTCGCGGCCTCGACGTTGGTCAGCAAGCCCCTCATCTTACCAACGTACCAAAAGATTTATAATGCTCTTGAAAGCAGCGATACGGCTGGGCTGCGTGAGTGGCGTCAGAAACTGCAGACCAGGAACAGATTTCGTGCCGTGATTCAGTTTGTGTCCGTCGCTCTTATGGTAATCGGGTTGTTTGGAATCTCGTAGAACGAACCATGATGCAGGTTGCACTCGTGGCTCTGGCGTGATAGTTGATTTCGTATAGCCAAAGCACACAACTATTGCACTCTTGTTACCCAATGCGTATACTCCTGGAAAGAGAAAAAACCTTGGGTAACAAAAAAACAATGAGGAGAGTATGCCAAAAGCCGCAATATTCCATCTGACCTGGCATGTCGAACGCGAGAACTACGAACTGTACGACCAGAGAGAGAGGCCCATCCCCGCCGTCATTCCTGGAGGACCCGGGTGGTTTACCTGGCTCGACACGATTGCCTCCTTCGCCTTTCGTGGGAGGCAGGGACAACTGACGGTGCGCAAAGAGTCCAGGCAGTGGGGCAATGGGTATTGGTACGCTTACAACCGGGTCGGCCCCAGGCTCACGAAGAGATATCTGGGGCGGACAGCAGATCTCACGCTCACGCGCCTGGAAGAGATGGCAGCCAGGCTCAGTAGCGATGCGACCTTCCCACCAGGTGATATTTCTGGCGAAACGCTCTCCGCTGAGCGGAAACAGAACACACGGGCAAGCAGTGTGAGCGTGGATGGATCAACGATACAAGCTGTGGAGGCGGAGACCAATCGTCTTCAGCCTTCCGAGTTGCCCACACAGCCCACGCTTTTATTCTCAACCAGGCTCCAGGTGCCGCACCCAAAAGCCCGGCTAGTGTCGCGCCCCCATCTCGTCGAGCAACTCCAACAGGGGAGAGAACGAGGACTCACGCTCATCTCTGCCCCCGCTGGCTTCGGCAAAACAACCCTACTGTCCCAATGGCTTGCGCAAAGCTCTAGGCCTGTCGCCTGGCTTTCTTTAGAGGCACAGGACAATGATCCCACCCGCTTCTTCTCTTCCCTGATCGCCGCCTTGCAGACCGGCGATCTGCGTTTGGGCTCGACCGCCCTTGCCCTGCTCCAGACAGGTGAGCCTCTATCACCAGAAACCGTGGTAACCTTGCTTGTCAACGACCTGGTGCAGTACGCAGAAGAGGATATTACCCTTGTGCTCGATGACTATCATGTTATCGAAGCTCCGTCCATCCACCGTGCCCTTGCCATGCTCATCGAGCACCTGCCCCCCGGGCTGCATCTCGTTCTCGCTACGAGAGCAGACCCGCCCTTACCGCTCTCTCGCCTCCGGGCCCATGGGCACATCCTGGAAGTACGCGCTGCCGCTCTTCGCTTCTCACTGGAAGAAAGCGGCTCATTTCTCCAATCCACGATGGGCCTCTCGCTCTCAGAAGAGCACATCTCCACTATTCAGAGCCGCACCGAAGGATGGATCGCGGGACTCCAACTGGCTGCCCTCGCGTTAGCGGGGCATCCTGATCCCTCTGCCTTCCTCTCTGCTTTCGATGGCAGCCATCGATTCGTGCTTGACTATCTCTGTGAAGAAGTGCTCTCGCGGCAACCTGCCTCGATCCAGTCGTTCCTCCTGCACACGGCGGTTCTTGAGCGCCTCTCGGCTCCCCTCTGTAATGCTGTCGCAGGCGAGCCCGCAAGCCAGGAGATGCTGGAAGCCCTGGATCGGGCGAACCTGTTTATCGTCTCACTGGATGAGAAGCGAGAGTGGTACCGTTATCACCACCTCTTTGCCGAGGTCCTTGCCAACCGTCTCAGACTTACGATGCCCCATATGGTCCCTGAACTGCACCGTCGCGCCAGCATCTGGTACGAGGAGCACGCATTCGTGATTGAGGCCATCCAGCATGCGCTGGCTGCTCACGACTATGAGCGTGTGGCTCTCTTGCTAGAACGAGAGGCAATAGCTCTTGAGTTGAGCGGTCAGCATCAGACGGTTCTCCACTGGATAAGGGAGCTTCCTGATGTGATCCGTTCGCGCCCGATGCTCTCCCTTCTTTTTGCAATGGGACTCATCTTTGCCGGACAATTTGAGCAGGCTGAGACATGCCTGCAGGATGCTGAAGACAGCCTTGCTGGAAAGCATCCTGACCAGCATATCCAGATGATTCTGGGTGGAATAGCATACTGGCGTGCGGAACTGATGAGTCTCTCCTCCAATGACCTGGCAGGCAGCATCGCCCTGGCACGCCGGGCACTCTCCCTGTTGCCCGAGACACGAGATGCGGCTCCTCTACGCGCCGGAGCGCTCATGTATGTGGCTCGTGCCTATCAACTCAGCGGAGATATCACCTCTCCCAACGAACAAGCTGTACTGGCTGCAATGACATCGGCACCAACCATCAGGCCTCTTGGACGCTTACGCATCACGCATCAACTGGCACGATTGAGGGTGCTGCAAGGCCGCCTCAGAGAGGCACTTGCCATCTATGAACAACTGCAGCCCGTGGCCGAGGAGTTCCGCACCTCAGGTGCCAGTGCCTTTTATTATCTCAATTGGAGTCATCTTCTCCGCGAACACAATCAGTTGGAAATGGCTGAGCGCATCCTGGCAAAAGGGTTGGAGGCGATGAAGAAGGGAGTCTTTCTTGAACCCATTACTGTCCTGCTTGGATATGCAACGCAGGCCCGCTTGCAGCAGGCACAAGGAGAGTTCAGTCGTGCTCTCTCTACTATGGACAGCCTGGTGCAACTGACTGAGCGCGACCACTTCCCATCTCCTCTCAGAGCGCTGGCAACAGCGGTACGGGCACAGATCCTCTTAGCACAGGGCGACCTGGAGCATGCCGTTGCCTGGGCGAATGCATCTGGCCTGTCCACCGAAGACGAGGTAAGCTACCCACGTGAGCTGGAATACCTGATTCTGGCGCGAATCCGCATCGCAGAGGGACGCAGCGACCCGGCAGGGCGGCTGCTGCGCGATGTCCTGCACTTCCTCTCTCGTCTCCTCGAAGACGCGCAGGAGAAAGCGCGCATGGGCAGTGTGTTGGAAATCCTCATCCTGCGGGCGCTGGCTCTCCACGCAAGGCGAGATCAACCAGGGTCCCTCACCACGCTGGGGCGCGCCCTTGCCCTGGCAGAGGGAGAGAGTTATATCCGCCTCTTCATTGACGAAGGCGTACCCATGCTCGCCTTATTGCGTCAGGCACAGGAACATGGCATAGCCCCTGACTATGTCGCCAGGTTGCTTTCCACCTCTGGGGCAATGGCTCTCGACTCGCAGATCCCTCCCCCTTCACGCATGGGAGAACTTGCCGAACCCCTCACACAGCGTGAACGCGAGGTGCTGCAACTCCTGGCTTCGGGGGCCTCCAATGGCGAGATCGCTCGCCGCCTCGTCCTGAGTCTGGGCACCGTCAAAAAATATGTCTCGAACATTACCGGGAAACTGGGAGCGCAAAATCGTACGCAGGCTGTCATTCGCGCTCAAACTCTTCGCCTCCTCTAGCATAACCTTGCATCCTCTACATGATCCGAAATATGGGTCATGTAGAGGATGCAAGGTTCGTCATAGTGTAGAAGCAGGGGGAGCGTATCCAAGCAACCTGGATAGATCCATGAAAATTTCATCAGACCCTATCGGTTTGGTTGTGGCATGTTGAGCGC
Organism: Ktedonobacteraceae bacterium; assembly: GCA_017354095.1. Classification (GTDB taxonomy): domain Bacteria; phylum Chloroflexota; class Ktedonobacteria; order Ktedonobacterales; family Ktedonobacteraceae; genus Bu33. The sequence continues at coordinate 5,956 of JAFMRP010000052.1, read as the reverse complement.
GCCAGGCGATAAAGCCATCGGGTCGTACCAGGACAGCACCCGAGTCGCTTATCCCATAGCTTGCCAGAAAGCCGCCATCGCCATCGCTATACGGCTGATCTTGTCCGATACTGTACCTATCCACCGATAATCCCAACCTGCTCGCTTCCTTTACAAACATCTCATGCCAGCACTGTCCATCTGAACCTGCCAGCAAGACAAAGTTGCTCCCATAGAGATCGAGAATGGAAATCTGTTTGCCATTATGGCTTAACCAGACATGGGGCGCACGCGTTCCAGGGCGCCCCGACGGCTCATTTTCAAAAAGTGCATCTTCGTCTTCATTCTCATGAGAAACAGCAGCAGAACGATATCGATAGCCATATATCACACTGAAGGCTGTTGGTCGAGGCCCATCAGGACGTTTGCCGATGCGCATCAGCATCTCCTCGGCACTCCGCGTAATGGCTTCTCTCTGTTCATGATGTGGCAGACGATAGGCATATAAACCGGTGGAAACACCCACCGCGAGATCCGCAGCGGGTTGCCGTTCCTGACCATAGGTTGCCAGTAGATTCTCGTGAGCCTTGTTTTTAAGCACAAAGGCTAGCTTCCAGGCCAGATTGTGGGCATCGGCAATGCCGGTATTGGCTCCAAATGCACCCATCGTTGTCATCACATGTGCCGCATCGCCAACCAGAAAGACACGTTTCTGTTGATAGCGTTCTGCGACACGTGAAGCAAGTTCCCAGGGAAGCGTGCTCACAATCTTTACGGGCTGGTCAGGGATGCCAATTGCCGCGCGTACGAGGTCGAGACAATATGCCTCTGATGGCGCGTCGAGACGTTCGCCGGACCTGGGCTTGAGATTGGCGAACAGCGCCCAGCGGCCTCTAAATTCTCCAGATTGCCCAATAATGCCATCGACTGTGGCGTTGTTGACAAAACAGAGCGTCACCTTTCGTCCCTGAAGTGCCTCGCTGAGATCTGTTTGAAACAGGATGCTGACCCATTGTCCCAAGGTCCCATAACCATATGAGCCAATGCCAAGCTGCTGCCGAATAGCACTTCTATGGCCATCTGCCGCCACCAGGTAGTGTGCATGGATACGATGCTCCTGTCCGGTGGCTCGTTCGCGGATCAGAGCGTTGATGCCTCCAACATGTTGTTCAAAATGCACCAGTTCCGTGCCAAAGCGGATATCGCTGCCCAGTTCACCAGCATGCTTCTGTAATATTGGCTCCAGCTTATCCTGTCCAATCATTGCTGCTCGCATAGAACTTGCGAATGGATTGATGGAGCTGGACTGTTGGCGAGCGAGCGCTTCGGTGGTGTCGAGCACTCTTCCTGTCAGACTCTCGACTCGCAGGGCCATTTCGCCGAGTTGTTCTGGCGGCGTTTCTTGTTCAAAGATGGCAGACTCGATGCCGACCTGGCGATAGAGTTCCATCGTTCGTGCGTTGAAGCTGCCAGCCCGTGTATGGATCGAGGTCGTGGCATGCCGCTCAACCAGAAGCGCAGGAATGCCATGCTGCGCCAGAAAGAGTGCCATTGAGAGACCAACAACGCTCCCTCCAACAATCAGAACCGGCACATCTTCGTCATGTTTTCGTGAAGAAATTTCGCGCATCGTGCTTCCTCCAAACATAGATGATACTTCAGTCTGGATGAGCAGTATAGAGCGCGGGAGGGTGAAAGCGCATCACCTTCACTCGTGATTTTTCAAAGGTGAGGGTATAATCCTTCTGTGGCTTTCTATCGAGAGAAGGTGGAGATCCTGAGCGATAGCTCGTGCTTCTCGGCGGCTATGCACGTTAAGTTTACGATAAATGCTGTTGACCTGCGTTTTCACGGTATTGATCGAAACAACCAGTTCACGCGCAATCTCTGCATAGGAAAGTTCCGCCACTAGGAGACGCAATACGCGTTGTTCCTGTCGTGAAAGGGGTTCCAGGCTTGCCACCACGCGTTGGGGAACTTCTCGATCTGCTCCAAAAGCCTGTAAGATGGTCTGGAGAGAAGAAACTAGTTCTGGACGAGCGGAGAAGCGAGCCCGTAGCGCGGTGAGACGTTGCTGAACAAGCGCTCTGGGTCCCCGGAGAGACCAGATCTGTACCAGCATGGACGTGGAGCGTTGCAACAATTCCTGATTTTGCCACTGCTCGCTCGCGTCCCATGCCTCCTGGGCAACCTGTTCTGCTGTCTCCATATCGTTCCATTTGTATGAGGTTTGTGCCAATCCGAGCAAAGCTGGAATGAGATCCTCCCGATCTCCTACCTCCCTGGCTTCCTGGACCACGCGACGATAACAGGCAGCCGCGTGTTGTAACACTCCTTGCTCACAATAGACCGCTGCCAGTAGTAGCAGACAACTCCGCGTTCCATGTGGATGTTGCAGATTTGTCCAGATGGTGAGTGCCTCCCTCAAGAGTGCCGTAGATTGGGTGAGTTGCCCACATGATAATGCTCTTGACCCCAGAATGTTAAGGCAAACGCCGCGCCAATGCTGGGACTCCAGTGGCAGCCACCGTAATGCCTGACTGGCATAGGCAATAGCCTGTTCTTGTCTGTCCTGTCGCATCGTGAGGTAAGCACGAAAGGCGTAGACATCACCGAGCCGAGCGAGATCCCCTTCAGCACGCCAGCACCTATCAGCCATTTGCAACAGCATATCTATCCGCTCAAGTGTGCTGACTGACGGTTGTTCTGGTGCAGCACTCACAGAGAGTACTTGCGCGTAGTGAAGGCAGAGCAGCGGGTACCGGGAGAGAATGTCACCGGGCAGTTGTTCTAACCAGCTTCGCAACGTGGAGAGATCCTGCATATTGTCGAAGTCTCGCCCGGCTAAATAGTGGTCAATCAGGACGGCTGCGTGCTCTGCGTCCCGTGCTTGAAATGCTTGCCCAACGGCCTCTGTGAGCATCTCTTCTCGTTCGCGCCAGGTATTTGTCTTTGGCATTGTTCCTCTCATTCTCTTTTTGTTCCCCAAAGTCGTCCTCATGGAAGTATACAAGCACTCTACCTGTCAGCGCAAACGAGACTCAGCTTACCGATTATCTCCCTCCAAAACCAACCCTCATTATCCACTTTAGTCTACTGCCTCCCCACCTCCCCCTGCTCTATACTCTGCACAGATCACGAAAACACGCCGTAACAGGTGTGGCACGGCGAAGGAGTGTATAGCGATGACCATCTACGAATTGCATATCCAGGGGCATCTCGATCAGCATTGGTCAGCCTGGTTTGAGGACTTGACAATCACATATCAAGAAGACTGCACCGTGCTGCGTGGACCTCTCGCTGATGAGGCAGCGCTTCATGGCGTGCTTATCAAAATACGTGACCTGGCCTTACCCTTGCTCTTACTGAAACGGGAGGACCTGGACGCTTCAGGTCAGCCGTGAAGAATCCTACCTGTTTACCGAAGCAATCTCAAAAGGAGCATATATCATGACCCCCCCTTCCTCTGCGCTGCCTTCCCATGAAGATGCAACCCTCACCAGCCTGAGCGCATCAGAGCTAGCTCGCCGCATCGCTGCGGGCATCCTCTCCTCACAGGAGGTCGTTGAAGCGCATATTCGCCGTATCGAAGCGGTCAATCCGCGTCTGAACGCGATTGTCGTATCGCTCTTTGAACAGGCACGGGCCGAGGCTCGCAAAGCTGATAGCCTGCTTACTCAAGGAACGCTTCTCGGTCCGCTCCACGGCGTGCCCATCACCCTCAAAGAGCAGTTGATGCTCTCTGGCACACCCACAACGGTTGGTATTCTGCATCAGAAATCTCGGCCAATGGAACAGGAAGGCCCCCTGGTGAAGCGGCTTCGCCAGGCCGGAGCCATTCCGCTGGGGAAGACCAATGTCTCACAACTGCTGATGTACCACGAGTCTGATAACCCGGTCTATGGTCGTACGAATAATCCCTGGGACCTGGCGCGTACTCCTGGTGGCAGCAGTGGGGGTGAGGCCGCCATTATTGCCGCTGGTGGCTCTCCTTTTGGCCTGGGAGGCGATTTTGGTGGCAGTATTCGTGTGCCCGCGCACTTCTGCGGTCTCTATAGCCTGCTCCCCACAGCTCGAAGATTGACCCATCTCGATACTGCACCCCATGCCTATATTATTGGGCAGGAAGCCATTATCGCTCAGGCCTCCCCCATTGCCCGCAGCGTTGAGGATCTGCGCCTGGCTATGAGCATCCTGGCGGCCCCCGGCTTGAATGCTGTCGATCCATTGGTGCCACCTGTTCCCTGGCCTGATCCCACCGCTGTCTCTCTTTCGGGCCTGCGTATCGGCATGTACACCGATAATGGCATTTTCTCGGTGGCTCCGGCTGTGCGCCGTGCGGTGGAAGAAGCCGCGCAGGCCTTGCGCGCGCGTGGTGCTATCGTTGAGCCGTGGAACCCGCCCGATGTGGCAGAGGCGGTACGGCTCTATGTTGGCCTGGTAGGAGCGGATGGTTTTGCGACCTATAAGCGCAACCTCGGGAAGGATCCCCGTGATCGCCGCATCAGTTTCAATATGCGTGTGAGCAGCTTACCAGAAGTCGTTCGCGCGCCTCTGGTAGGCCTGCTCAGGCGAAGTGGACAGGCTCATATGGCGTCTTCGTTGCAGTCTATTCGTGGAGCGTTGTCGGTAGATCAGTACTGGCATCTGGTGGAAGAGCGTAATCGGTATCGCCAGCGGTTCCTTGCAACCCTTGATGCTGACCATTTTGATGCGCTTATCTGCCCACCTCATGCGCTTCCAGCCCTGACCCATGGCAGCAGTGGCACCTTAAATCCAACCAACGCTGGTAGCTATGCCATCCTCTATAACTTGCTTGGCCTGCCTGCTGGCGTGGCACCCGTTACCCGTGTGCGCCCAGGTGAAGAGAGCGAGCGCAGCATTGGGAAAGATAGCGTTGAGCGTGCAGCTCGTACCGTTGAGATGGGCAGCGCAGGTCTGCCGGTAGGCGTGCAGGTGGTGGCTCGCCCCTGGCGAGAGGATATCGTCCTGGCGCTAATGACCGTGCTGGAAGAGCATGCAGGAGCATGCGTGCCCGTTTCGGGAGATTCTCAACTATCATAAATTACATACTATCGAAAGGAAAGAGAAGTTTATGTTTTCTGAAAAAGAACGTGCATTTCTTCAAAGCCAGACATTGGCGAGGTTTGCAACTGTGGCCGTAAATGGTCAGCCTGATGTTGATGCGGTTGGCTTTGGATTTGATGGGAAGCGCTTCTACATTAGTGGCTATGCCCTGGAGCGCTCGCGCAAGTATAAAAATGTCGCCGCTGGGCATCGTCAGGTCTCGCTCATCATTGATGACCTGCCATCAATTGAGCCACTGGTGCCACGTGCGATCAAGGTGCATGGGAAGGCTGAGATTGTTACCCTTGAGCAAGGATATCGGGGGCCTGGAACCTACCTTGTCATTACACCGGAGGTCTCCTGGAGTTGGGGCGTCGATGCACCAGCCTTTCAAGATGGACAGTTTGTCACAAAGAAAATCACCTGGCAATAGGCGCAATGGAAAGGATTTTATGATGAAAATAGTTCGTATCATTCATTGGATAAGTAATATTGCGGGCACGGGAGCACTGGTGTTGGGACTTCTGCATTGGCTTGCCAATATAAGCTTTCTTGATGCGCATATGTTGCTCGGTCTTACCGTCACGCTGGCCCTGCTTGCCTTGAGTATCATATTGCTCTTTACCAGGGGTATGAGGGTAGTTGGAGCGTTGGGCATCATCTACGCGGTTATCATACCTGTCTTTGGGATGAATCAGTTTTTGCTCCTCATTGGCGATTGGCACTGGCTCGTCCGGGTAGCGCACTTGCTCGTAAGCGCTGGCGCGATGGGGTTTGTTGGTATCACGAGTGCCCGCTATCTCAAGCTCAAACAAGCTGAGGGAAAAGATGCACCTCACATGTCTGCACCTCAGCCTGTGAGATAATGAGTGCGCTCTCAACACAGCTAGAGGTAAAAATTTGGCCTTCA
>JAFMRP010001695.1 GCA_017354095.1 Ktedonobacteraceae bacterium | reverse complement strand
AGAGCCTGGGGTGCTGCTGACGCACTGAGGCGGGAAGGCTGTGGATCCAATCGTGCACGGTGATGAGCAAGCCCTCTTGCATGAATTGTCCACTGAGTCGCTCAATCTTATCTACAGCTTCTTCCCAGAGCTGCGCTTCAAGATAGTGGCGAATGACGCGAGAAGGCGCAGTCTCGGCTTCTGCGGCCCGGCGATGTAAAGCCTCGAGCTGCTGGGGCATTTTCCGCGCTACGTGGTGTTGCAAAAACGCCTTGAAGAGATCGTGATAACGATAGACGTGCTGTCTCGGCTCAACGGCAACCGTGAGATTACGGCGAGAGAGTTCCTCCAGCAGAGCCGTCGCATCCTGATGCCCTGTAACGGCCTGGCACAGCTTCGGAGTCAAATCAGTCAAGATGGAGGTTTCAAGTAAAAAGCGCCTGGTCGCAGCGTCTTGCTGGTTCAAGACCTCCTCGGCCAGAAAATCATAGACATATCGCTCGCTCTTCGCGAGATTACGAAGAAGACTGTCACGGTCCAACTGATGAGGAAGGCGTTCAAAAGAACTGGCAAACAAGCGCAATCCTGCCGCCCAGCCGTCGATACGAGTTTGCAACGCGGTTAAGTCTTGCGAAGAAAGATCGAGCCTCAGGCTCATATTGAGGAAGCTGGCCACCTCCGAGGGAGTGAAGCGCAAATCCTGGATCCGGAGTTCTTCTAGCCGACCCCGTGCACGAAGGCGCGCCAGAGCCAGTGGCGGGTCATAACGTGTGCTCATCACCATGTGTGCCTGAGGTGGAAGACGTTCGATCAGATAGTCCAGGGCAGCAAACGCTTCTGGCTCGCTCATGCGATGCAGATCGTCCAGCACCAGGACAAAAGGCTGGGGGAGCAACGCGACGATCTCGTTGATGACAAGTCCCATCAGTTTGTGTACTTCCACCCGCTGGCTAGCTCGCTCAGGGAGAGTAAGGAAGGTGTATAGGCGTTGTCCTAAAACTGAATTCAACTGCCTGAGAGCGGTTGTCAGGCCAATCACAAACTGAACTGGATCATTGTCCCCTTCGTCGAGCGAGACCCAGGCCATCGGTAGATTCGGCAGAATTGCAGGGAGAGCTGAAACCAGCGTAGTTTTCCCGTAACCAGCAGGAGCAGAGACAAGCACAACTTTGCTAGCAGACAAAGCCTGCTGAAGAGCTTGAGTCAGCCGAGGACGGACGAAAACATCTGACCTCAGAAGAGGGGGCATAAACTTCGTTTGAGCCAACCATTCGGTCGGTTTAAAATCGTGCAAAGCCACGTCTTTGCTTCCTCCAAACGCATCTGCCGAGAAGATAGACATTGCCGTATACTGGGCTGATCTTCCACAACTTGAGTGAGCTTTGAGCTTTTCTTGTCGGCAACTCACGTGTTCCAAGCCGAGAAAAATATCTCCTACTCTTTTTTTGAAGAGTACCAAAACTGTGTTATCCTATATACTATCCGTTTTTCTGGCCCATACACTGTCCACAAAAGAGCATTAGAAGGTGTGTCATAGCAAACCAGCGATGCAATGAAACGAGGCCTTTGACACCTACCTGCTACTTCAATTCCATTAA
>JAFMRP010001694.1 GCA_017354095.1 Ktedonobacteraceae bacterium | reverse complement strand
CCTCCGAGGTAAGGATCGGTTCAGGCAGCCAGGCTCCAACATACTCTTCGCGGGCGACGCGAGCCGATTTCAGATAATCCAGCGCGAGATGGGTAATAATAGTGGTGAGATACCCCTTCAAGGAAACAATCTCCTGACTGGTACGCGCCTGATAGCGCAGATAGGTCTCCTGCACAAGATCCTCCGCGTCAGAAGCGCTCCCGGTCATTCGATAGGCAAGGGAAAAGAGCAGCACGCGGTAGTGCTCGAACTCTTCTACCTGGTTTATAGCTTTGTCCATCGCTCACATCTCTCCTTTTCCCCCCATATTATAAGCCTCTATCAGAACAAATGGAGGGGTGTCACATTTGGCCAAGGCTACCTCGTCTCCTGTATGAGCCTTTGAGAGAGGCATTCAAAGTACAAATACAAAGAGGAAATAAGCCATGCAACATATTCTGGTAACAGGTGGCACTGGTACGCTCGGCCGCCACGTCATCCCCCAATTACACAATGCCGGCTACAAGGTACGGGTCTTGAGCAGGAGCAAGCACGAGGCTGGAGAGGGGATCGAGTACGTAATCGGTGACTTGGCCACTGGCGAGGGGGTCAAAGTTGCGGTGGAGGGAGCAGAAATCATCCTGCACTGCGCGGGGAGCGCTGCGGGTGACGAGGAGAAAGCCCTGAACCTGGTCCGGGCCACGAAGGGATCTGGAGTGCGGCACTTGGTGTACATCTCGGTCGTCGGTGCCGACCGGGTTCCAGTCAAAAGCGGCGTCGATCGCGCCATGTTTAGCTACTTTGCGGCCAAGCGAGCAGCCGAGCGCATCGTGATCGACTCCGGCCTGCCCTGGACTATTCTGCGGGCCACCCAGTTCCACGACTTGTTACTCACATTCGCGCAGACCCTGACGAAACTGCCTGTCGTGCCGGTTTTTGCGGGCTTCCGATTCCAACCCGTCGACGCTGCGGACGTGGCGGACCGGCTTGTGCAGCTCACGCTGGGCAAGCCCGCCGGTCTGGTGCCCGATCTCGGGGGGCCGCGCGTGTACACCATGGCTGATCTGATGCGTTCCTACCTGCGCGCCAATCACCAGCGTCGGCTGATCATGCCGCTGTGGTTGCCAGGTCAGGCCGCCCGCGCACATCGGGCTGGCGCTAACCTGACTCTCGACCACGCCGATGGGAAGAGGACCTGGGAGGAGTTCCTCACCGCCCGATTGGGCTTATCACAATCGGGCTTGCCAAACGTCGTCCCAACGGAGCCATAACGCGCTGCACGCTGCGATCCGTCGCACAGGTGGCCCATCGCGTGGAAAGAGAGACACGCGTTCCTCTTCTTCCGGCGACACGCGCGTGTCTTTCTCTCGTGTCTGAATTAGGTGAGCACTGGTCGATAGTGGCCGTAACACACGGGGTAGTCAAGCACCTTCTCGAAGCCCAATTTCAAGGCAGTGGCAACAGATGGTGGTAAATACCCTACGAAGTGGACGAATGTGGCCCTCAAACATGAAATAGTGCCCTCAATTCTGAGCATGAGTGCATATATTTTCGGGCAATCCGCTCCGCATCAGGCTTGTTCCATCGATGTCTTGTAAAT
>JAFMRP010001693.1 GCA_017354095.1 Ktedonobacteraceae bacterium | reverse complement strand
CTACTGCCAATCGTCAAATATCGCCTTGCGTCTGGTCCTGGCCGTTGTGGCTCTCTTCTTTGTTGCCTTTTTCGGCTGAAGCTGTTTGACCTGGCGCTCCAGTCTGGCAATGGTACGCTCCTGTGTGCTGATCCTGGCCCGGAGATTCTCGACAGAGGACTCCAGCATGGTAATGCGGAAATCCTGATTGAGGAGCCGGCTGTTATTCTCCCATTCAACCGTCACGTGGTCAGTCACGGCTGCCAGATCCTCACGCTTGATCAACCAACCGCCCCCTGCGTGTTTCGTGGCCTGGAGCCTCCCACTTTCGATCCATCGATACATGGTTTTCTCAGACTTGCCACATTTCCTGGCGGCCTGCTGGACGGTGAGCAATATCGGGTAGTCTTCCATCCTCTCTCTTGCCTCCCTACAGATTGTCTGGTCAGATGTCCACCAGTCCCTCTGGACAATGACCGGACAATTGCAGAAACGATTGAAGATCGGTTGCCGTTGGCGCATAGGACCGATAGGCCTGGTAAAGGCAAGATAAAGGCACCTGAAAAGAGATACATATGTATCTCTTCAGCCTACGCGCTGGCTTCACAGGCAACTTTGCATGTATCTATTGTAGGTACATCCTCGCTGCCAAGTATCCACAGAGATACATCCATGCTCGCAGTACAGCAGTTCAGGCAATAACCTATACGCACAGCACAGATTATGCTATGATAACCTAAATTCATCTTTTCATTCCTGGAGGTTATCCCCGTGGATCCACAAAAGCCTACCACCCTCGCTGAAGCATTCGCGTGGAGCAGGCAGCAGCACACGGCAACGCGCCAGGCGCCCAAACCGATGAGCGCGCCCACTTCGATCATGGCGCCGGCAGATCACCCTACTGCTGAGCAGGCCCGCCGTAAAAGGTGGGAGATCGTCAATAGGATGCCCTACCCGGACGAGACGCCTACACAATAACAGCGCGATCGCCAGCCCAATATCTTGCCAAGGCTGGCGATCGTCGTTTTCAACACTGCTTGCTCAGTTATCCCCAAAGTGTCCACAAAGTACGACCACGAAGCGGCCAATTGTTAACGGGATAGTCCCATTAAAATATTTGGTGCCTCGTGCCGCTCTAGAGGCTGTAATTTGGGGTGGAATAAAGAGGGATTACCTTTGTTGTTCCCTGCTCATCCGCATCAGCATCTCTAGCCCCAGCTCCACGTCGCTTTGCACCATCACCTTCTCAATCGTCCCCTGCTGCAATTCCCTGGCCAGCGCTAACACCTGCTCATTGTTCTCACGTAGCAGGCGCATCTGCTCGACCAGGCGCGTGACTTCGCGACGCTGATCCTCCGAAAGTTCCAGCGCCTGCCATTGGCGCAGCTGCTCATCGAATAACCCGAAGTCTTGCTGCTGCGTGGTGAAAGCCGCAATCACGCGATCCACCGTAAAGCCATCCAGCACGTAAGGCTTTGGGCGGGCCTGGAGCAGCGTCTCGTACTGTTCACGATCCGCCTCTAGCATCCCGTCGATGTGACGGGCAATGAGCGGGAGGAATGCAATGGGTCTCCATTGTGGCTGTGATGGTGAGGATTGCTC
>JAFMRP010001692.1 GCA_017354095.1 Ktedonobacteraceae bacterium | reverse complement strand
CCACCCCGTGCGGCTTCGTCTCTTAATTGCCAACTCTGGCTCTGGCGATGAGTCCGTGGCGGGCGATGTAGCGCAGCAGATTGTACAGGCAGCATCCCAGGATAAGACGATTGTCGGCGTGATGGGCTGGCCTTTTAGCGAGAGTACACTCCATGCGGCCAGAATATTGGGACCGGCTCGTATCCCTCTGGTGGCACAAACGGCCTCAACAGACCTGTTGAACGGGACACCCTACTTCTTCCGCATTAATCCACCTGATTTTCAACAGGGCAGCGCCAATACAGAATATGTCACAAAGACCCTTCACGCGCACCGGGTAGCCCTCTTTGTTGATAACAACAATGCCTACAGTAAGAGTTTTGCCGACGATTTCCAGGGGCCATTCCTCTACGCGAGGAACGGAAATCGGATCGTGGCTACTGAGCAATATACAGTAGGCTCAACAGGACAGGCCAGATTATCTTCGCTCTTACAAGATGCGCTGCGCTCCAATCCTGACGTGATCTACTGGGCCGGCTACGCAAGCGACTTAAGTGTCATGCTCAACGCTTTGCCACCATCGGGACTGGGAGCGCAGATCCCAATAGTGGGAGGGGCGGGGCTTTATGAACTCGGTGGCTATAATCATAGCGCTCACGCTCGCCTCAAACAACTGCATTTCTTGTCCTATGCCTATCCAGATGAATGGGAACTGGCTGGTCTGGCAAGTCAGAAGCCTTTTTTCTTCCAACAATACAGCAATGCGTTTAACCCTTCGGGGAAAATTGGGCCGGGAGCCTATGGCTCAACACGGGCAGATAACGATGCTATTGTCTCCTATGACGCGACTTTGACATTGTTCACTGCTGCCACCTCTGTTCTGGACAGTAAGGGAACGAAAAGCATAACTCCAGAGCAACTTCAGCAGGCGTTAACAGAGATTGATGACGCTCACCCCCTTCAAGGAGTGAGCGGACGCATCGCCTTTGGGCAGGACGGCAATCCCATCAACAAACCCCTCTTGCTCCTCTCTGTCGATCCACAGGGACGATTTCATGAAGATGCTCTGCTCAGTGGGTGTCTACAAATCGATCATTGTAACTGATAACTAAGATCAAGCAAGATAGGGAGCAGGAAAGGAGCGAAAAAATGTTATTTGCAGTGATTGGCAGCGGCGCAGGAAAGACCCGCGAGGAGATTATGGCCGTCTTCCCTCGCCACAAGGCATTCCTGGATCAGTTCATTGCCCGTGGCGAGGTGGTGGGAGTAGGTCCTTTCACCGATCCGGGAGGCGGAAATATGGCTCTCTTCCGCAGCCGGGCCGCAGCCGAGGCTTTTGCTAAGTCCGATCCGTTCTTTCTGGAAGGTATCGTGAGAGAGTATCAGATCAAAGATTGGGGCGATGACATGCTTTCCTCATCGAGAGATTGACGAACCATTGGTACGCGAAAGGGCGAGGATGCTCATGACCACACCGGAAGTACAGGGCATTGACCTGCCTCTGCCGCAACTTAGTCGGCAATGTGCAGGACAATGCGCCCACGTCCATGACCAGTTTCACACAATTCATGAGCGAGTTGTGCTTCGTGCAACGCAAAGACGC
>JAFMRP010001691.1 GCA_017354095.1 Ktedonobacteraceae bacterium | reverse complement strand
ATGGGCAGGTCGCCACGATACATGACCTGCCCATCGGAACTGGAGCGACAGGCACTCGTCTGGAGTCCGACTCCATGGGCACCATTGAGGTTCCGGCAGAGCATTATTGGGGCGCGCAAACACAGCGCTCGCTCATCCACTTCTCCATTGGAGATGACCGCATGCCCAAAGCCGTCTATCATGCCTATGGGTACGTGAAGAAAGCTGCAGCCATCGTCAACGCCGAAGCTGGCAAACTTCCCAGGGAGAAAGCCGACCTGATCAGTCAGGTGGCCGATGAAGTGATCGCGGGCAAGCTGGACAGTGAGTTCCCGCTCTACGTCTGGCAGACTGGTTCGGGCACTCAATCGAACATGAACGTCAATGAAGTGATCTCCAATCGCGCAATCCAACTGGCTGGGGGGCGACTGGGGAGCAAAGACCCCATTCATCCGAACGATCATGTCAATATGTCTCAGTCCTCCAACGACACCTTCGTCACGGCAATGCATATTGCGACCGTGCTCTCGTTTGCTGACCACCTCATCCCCAACGTGGAGGCGCTCATCAGGGCCATGTGGGAGAAGGCAGTGGCCTGGGCGGATGTCGTCAAGATTGGACGCACCCACCTGCAGGATGCTACTCCCTTGACTGTTGGGCAAGAGTGGTCAGGCTACGTGACCCAACTCAAGGATGCCATTGATCTCGTGAAACAGTCCATGAACGGGCTCTACCAGCTTGCAGCTGGTGGCACCGCCGTGGGAACGGGCCTCAATACCTTACCCGACTTTGGGCCGAAGATCGCAGCGGAGATTGCGCGTCTGACAGGTCACCCCTTTGTCAGTGCGCCCAACAAATTTGCCGCGCAGGGCTCCCTCGATGCGATGGTCAATGCAAGTGCCGCGCTGCGAGCGCTGGCGGTGGCTTTGATGAAGATTGCCAATGATATTCGCTGGCTAGGGAGTGGTCCGCGTGCGGGCATCCACGAACTCAACCTGCCCTCCAACGAGCCAGGCTCTTCGATTATGCCAGGCAAGGTCAATCCAACTCAGGAAGAGGCGATGGTCATGGTGTGTATCCAGGTCATCGGCAACGACACGACCGTCGCAATAGCCGGGTCACAGGGCAACTTCGAACTCAATGCCATGCGACCGATTATCATCAACAATGTGCTGCACTCAGCGCGCATCCTGGGTGATGCCTGCGAGAAATTGCGCCGATATGGTATTGAGGGCATTACCCTGGATACAGGCAGAATCAACGCGTATGTCAATGAGTCGCTGATGCTCGTGACAGCTCTGAGCCCGGTCATTGGATATGATAAAGCTTCGGCCATCGCGCATAAAGCACTTGATGAGAACACCACCTTGCGTGAGGCCGCCATTGCAAGTGGTTCCATTCGTGCTGAGGAGTTTGATCGGATCGTGGTGCCAGCTCTGATGGTTGGGAACCCACACAAGGATCTTGGACTGACGTGAGTAGTATGCTATTAGCTCATTCTCGTTAGAGCAAGCTCTTACCTAACAGCAGAAGGAGTGTATTGCACAAGGAGAAATGTTAGGTAAGAGGAGAGACGTAGATGCATGTTCGTTGCTCAGGCATT
>JAFMRP010001690.1 GCA_017354095.1 Ktedonobacteraceae bacterium | reverse complement strand
ACAGGCAGCCAAAGAAGCTGCCAATATGGTGGACCTGGACTCCAATCCGACCAAACTGATCGAGGTGGTGGAGGTGGGTAAGCAGCTCTTGATGACGCGTGGCGCGCTGACGACGTTCAGCATCGCCAACGATGTGGCCAAGTACTTTGCCATCATTCCCGCGATGTTCATGGCTACCTATCCACAGTTGGGCGCGCTCAATATCATGGGCCTGGCGACGCCGCATAGCGCGGTGCTCTCGGCGGTAATCTTCAACGCTCTGATCATTATTGCGCTGGTACCCCTGGCGCTGCGCGGTGTGAAATATCGCGCCATCGGAGCCGGGCCGCTGCTGCGCCGCAATCTGCTGCTCTATGGTCTCGGCGGTATCATCGTTCCCTTTATTGGCATTAAGTTGATTGATCTGTTGCTTGTGCTGTTGCGCCTGACATAACTGAGAGTGATACAATGAAAACAACTATCAAATATGTTCGCCCGGCGATCATGCTAACCCTGCTTTTAACCATCACCACGGGTCTGGTCTACCCGGGCATTGTGACTGGCCTGGCGCAGCTCATCTTCCCATACCAGGCCAATGGCAGCTTGCATACCGTGGACGGCAAGGTGATCGGCTCGGACCTGATCGGCCAGTACTGGACGGCGACGAAATACTTCCACGGGCGGCCCTCAGCTACCCTGAACCCCGGTGGAACGCCGCAGCCCTACTCTGCCGACAATTCCGCGGCTTCTAACCTGGGCCCAACCAATAAGCAGCTCATTGATGGCAACGGGGGAACCTATCAGGGCGTGAAGAACTATGCCGATCAGTTCCGCAAGGAGAACGGCCTGGCTCCCAATGCGCCGCTGCCCTCGGATATTGTGACCGCCTCAGGTTCCGGCCTGGACCCGGACATCTCGGTTGAGGCCGCGCTGCTGCAGGTGAATCGCATCGCGCAGGCGCGTGGTTTGAACGCCGGCACGGTCAAACAGATCGTAGAGAATCATATCCAGGGTCGCTTCCTATGGATCTTCGGCGAGCCACACGTTAATGTGCTGGATCTGAACCTGGCTCTGGATGGGAAGAAGTAAGCAAGCAAACGGTTTAATATGAACGCTCGTCAGCCTGAGAAACAACAACGTGATGATGGCCGTCCCGATCCCGAGGTGCTGCTCGATCGCTATCAACTGCGCGATGAAGACGTGGGGACGCAAACCTCCACGTCCTCATCAGCCGACGCCCCGGCGCGGCGGGGCCGCCTGCGTGTCTACCTGGGAGCAGCGGCGGGCGTGGGCAAAACCTACGCTATGCTCAACGAAGGCAATCGGCGCAAGGTGCGCGGCACCGACGTGGTGATTGGCTACGTCGAGACGCATAAACGACCGCTGACCCAGGACCAGATCGGTGATCTGGAGGTCATCCCGCGTCAAAAAATTGAGTATCGCGGCGTCTGGCTGGAAGAGATGGATACCGCTGCCGTCATCGCGCGCCATCCCCAGGTCGTGCTGGTGGACGAACTGGCCCATACCAATGTGGCTGGCTCGCGGCATCCCAAGCGCTACCAGGATGTTATGGACATGCTGGATGCTGGCATTGATGTGATTAC
>JAFMRP010001689.1 GCA_017354095.1 Ktedonobacteraceae bacterium | reverse complement strand
CACCAGGGGCGCTATGAGCAAGCCGAAGCGTTGTACCAGCGAGCACTTTCGATCCGCGAAGCACAGTTGGGAGCGATGCATCCGAGCACTGCAGGCAGCCTCAATGCACTGGGTCTGCTGTATTGGGTTCAGGGGCACTATGAACAAGCCGAGCCGTTGTTGAAGCGCGCACTCGCGATCCGCGAAGCACAGCTGGGAGAGACACATCCCGATATCGGAGCCAGTCTGAATAATCTCGCAGCGCTCTATTGGAGTCAGAAACACTATGAGCAAGCCGAACCGTTGTATCAGCGCGCGCTCATCGTGCACGAGGAGCAGTTGGGGCCAGCGCATCCCGACACCGCCGCCAGCTTGAACAACCTGGCCAACCTCTACCGTGACCAGGGAAAGTATGAGCAAGCCGAAGCCCTGCATCAGCGAGCGCTCGCGATCCGCGAAGCACAGTTGGGACCAGCGCATCCCGATACCGCCCTGAGCTTGAACAATCTGGGCAACCTCTATCGTCACCAGGGAAAGCACACCCAGGCCGAGCCGCTGGTGGTTCGTGCCCTCTTGATCCGTGAGCAGCACCTGGGACCAGGGCATCCTGATACCGCGACGAGTTTGCATGACCTGGCCTTGCTGCGGCAAGCGCAGGGAAACAGCACTGAGGCTCGATCTCTCTTGGAGCGCGCCTTGCATATTCGAACGCAGGTGCGGGGTCCTGAACACCCGCAAACGAGAAAAACCAGGGCTTGCCTCGCTGACCTGTTGCAAATCATGGAGAAGACGGAGCCAGGCTGAACACAACGGATCGGTATGAGGCTGACCGCTCTGGAGCACGCTGAATCCCATCCAGAGAGAGGACGGAGAGCCTCGCGAAGCGCCAGTTCTTCCTCGTGGGAGGTGTCACGAGCGAACAGCATGCGAGTTGCAAGAGAAGAGATGCACTTGCTGGAAACGAACAGACCTTCCTGTCTCTCATCATCAGCTCAGAGGGAAGAGGACTCATCAGGGAACAAGCTGTGGTGTTGATCTGGATACCAGACCAAGTGATGTGGAAGCGTGTCGATACACACCAGTTGAAATCGCGTTGAGCGATGGCACAAAGGGCTCAGACCTCCCCTCTGGTAATCTCCATTCCCACGACCGGCGTACATGCCACTCCATGGGACGTGAAACACCGTACCCGCCCTCGACCTACCTGGCTGTGTTGGGGCCCTTTGTGTCCCAGCGCACAGACCTCAGCGAGTTGGCATTGAATCGCAGGGAAGGAGCCCAAAAGCAGTGAGCAAAACGTTCTGCCGGGCTATTTGACGCGTAGCATTGATATCAAAGACGATGAAGCAATGCCTCTGCTGATCTCCCATGCCGCCGAATACTCTTGTTGGAGGTGCTCCCATGCTTCCGCCTTAGTCATGAGGCAACGGAAACAGATGGACGCCCTTCTTTCCCATGACAGAGCGCTTCTGCAGATATGCTGCCCTGGATACTTGAGAGATGGAAAAGGAGAAAGTATACTTCTTGCTGCTTCATGCCTATCCTTCCTGAGCAAACAAACTGATCCGGACAGAGACTGTCCAAGAGTGTCCTCGTATGAGAGC
>JAFMRP010000471.1 GCA_017354095.1 Ktedonobacteraceae bacterium | reverse complement strand
CTTCACATGAAGGGCGCAAAGCGGGAGGTGCAGGAGGGCGGCTGCCTCTCCGCTCGGCTGACGGCGCAGCCGTAGCTGCAAAAGCAGCGTTGCCGAGCGGAACAAGAGGGCCCTCCTGCATCCTTTCCCCGCGCCGCCGCAGGCGATTCCTTGCCGCCAGATGGCGCGTAGCGCAGGTGCGCGAGCACCGTTTCTGGCGGAATACAAAGGGTCTTCCTTGCAGACCGCCTGACGAACACCGTTCGTAGCTGCGCCAGCAGCGTTGGCGGGCTGGACAAGAGGCGGCGCGCACCCATCAAACTTCGTTTGACAGAGAACAGAGGTGTGTTTGCATTAGTTATTGTAGGCGATCATCGTTACTGATGAGTAAGAATTGAGGTCTTTAATAGTGGAAATGATCATGAAATTGAGAGGCTGGGATGCTACTCATGGCGCGTTTACGAAGCTCCTTTCCCGCTCTAGCCATTTTTTGCCTGGCTCTACTGGTACGTCTTGTTTACAATATGACGGTCGCCCACGGCTATATCCCTGAGTTTGATGCGGGCTTTTATCATCACATCGCTGAAAACCTGCTGCAGCAGCATTGCTATTGTGTTGCAGTGCCGGTCAATGCTACGGATCGTGCTCCTCTGTGGCCCCTTATATTGACTGCTATCTATTTTGTGGCTGGTGTACACAACACATACGCTCGCCTTTTTCTCTGTTTCCTCGGTGCGGGCACCTGTGTACTGGTCTATTTTTTTGCTCGGGAGTTATTTGGCAAACGGATCGCGTTTTTCACTGGCAGTATCGCGGCGATCTATACTGGTCTGTTTATCTATGACGGCTGGCTTTATTCAGAGTCCGTCTATACGTTCACGGTCACTGCTGCCTGTTACTCGCTGTTCAAACTGCAGCGCGCATGGCAAAAGCGCTGGATCGTTGCTGGCGGCCTTTTTATTGGCCTGGCATCTCTAACGCGCCCCAATGGTCTTTTTATGCTCGGCCTGGTAGCTGTCTGGGCGATCATTGTTGTGCTGGCAAAACTTCAGTCCTGGCGTAAGGTGTTTTGGTCGTTTGTATTGCTGGTGTTAGTCGTCCTGGCTGTAGTTGCGCCGTGGACCGTACGCAACTACCAGGTCGTCCATACATTTGTGCCCGTTGCGACTGGTAGCGGGGCAGTGCTGGCTGGCTCCTATAACGACACAACATTGGAGAAAAATGTTATGGGGTTGGGCATGTGGATACCAAGGGGATCGATCAAACCACGCCCGGTGAATATGCATAGCTGTTGTGATTCTGAGGCCGACAAAGAAGGGGCTGCCTATGCCCTGCACTGGATACGTGCGAATCTATCGAAGATGCCCTATCTGCTAAGTTTGCATTTTATCAACATGTGGACACCCTATACATCGGAAGAGGGTCTGCCTGTAAGGGAGTTCCCGACGCGTCTCTCATCAAAAATCGTGTGGGCGATGATGCAGATCATGCCGGTGGTGGTCTTTATCCTGGCCGCGCTGGGCTTATTGGGGACCTGGCGGCGCTTGCGCAAGGACCTTCTGGTTATCTATCTGATGCTATTGTTGACGATTCTGGTCAATGTTGTCTTTTACGGCAGTATGCGTTTCCGTGCTCCGGTAGAGCCATTGCTGGTTCTGCTGGCCGGCGGGTCTATCTGGTGGATGGCAGGCCGGCTATACCCTTTCAAGCGAGCCATGCTATAATAGTGCGCTAGAAACCTGAATGCACTTCAGTCACGCTGCCTTGCCGAGCGAGGCGGCTCCATGCGCACACTATAAGACGGAGAAGGGGAAATTCCGGGCATGTCGTATAGTTCAGATCAGTTTATGGGAACGCCCGAAGGACTGTATCACTGGGTACCCGGTGAAATGGTGGTGATCATCCGTGTACCCAGTCTTCCCGCTGATGACACATTGGACGTGCTGGTTGAGCAGGTACAGGTGCAGCTCAACACATTTCTTGCGCAATATGGCCTTGCGCTGGAATTGTATGGTACCGCTGGTCGCTGGCATGCCTCGCCGGCCATGCCGCCTGTACGCAGGCGAGCATTTGTTTTTGCTCTGCATCGTAAGCAGCCACTGGTGGCCCTATTTTTTCATACACGTCATGCCGATGCGGGGGATCTCGATCCTTTGCCAAGAGCTCTCTCTTATTTGCAGAGTCACCTGGAGCATCTGGCGCAGCAAGGTCTGTATATTATCTCAGCAATGCCGAACTGGCTGGTTACTGCTGCACCGGTCTATTTCGCCGAGGGCGGCCCGGCGGTGCCGCCCCGGCCTTCGCCTTCTTTGGATGTGCCGGCTGCGGCTAATTCTCTCACTGGCTGGCGCACGCGGCTGCTTGATCAGAGTATCCCGCTCGATTCCAGGGAGGCTGAAGAGGTGCTGGTGGCTGTGCTTGATACAGCACCGCACCCTGATCGTGTGCGTAGCGCTGCTTCGCGTCCAGAACTGAGGCGCAACTGGCTGCTGCAGCGCCTGGCGCAGGATCTACGCAACGAAGATGGCGGATTTGTCATCGAGTATGACCGCTATGCTCTGACGAATGATACGGCTACCGGGCGTGATAATAGTAGCGATTCACGCTATTATCTCATGTCTGACCACGGGCTGGCGGTGGCTGGCCTGGTTCGCGACATGGCACCGCGTGTACGCATTCGCCTGGTGCGAATCTTGAACGATTTTGGCGGCGGTGACCTGTACAGTCTCTTCGCCGCCCTGACCGATCTGGAGCGTGAACTTGTTACGGGTGGTATCCGGCGCCTGGTCATCAATCTGAGCCTGACCATTATGCCAGATATACGCCGTTTGCCGTATATCTGGTTTGATCACCGGCAGTGGCCAACGACCCAGCTCATGGGTGCTATTCGCGTACTCAACCATATTGAAGAAGGTCTACGTCTCTTGTTTGAGGCGCTGCTGGCGCACGGGGCACTGGTCGTGGCGGCAGCGGGCAATGACTCGCTGGGCGCGACACAGCAAGGTCAGCCGCCGCGCCCGCCACGTTCGCCCGCGCGCTACGAAACCACGCTGAGCGTAACGTCGGTCAATTCCAGGTTCTCTCCATCGAACTTTGCCAATTCAGCGAACGTGCCACCCAGTATGGCTGGGGTTGCCACCTTTGGCGGCGATGGTTATGGGATGTTGGATGCCAATGGCCTGCCGGATGCGGTACGTGGTGTCTATATCTCGCCGGTCTTCCCTGGTGGGGAGCAGAACGTCACAGGCTGGGCTGACTGGTGTGGTTCATCGCTGGCGGCGCCGATTATTAGCGGGTTGAGCGCTCATCTGATGGCGCAGGGCTGGTCGGCAGCCAATGTTATCACGCGCTTTTCGGCTGGACAGGAACGGCGTGGCGGCAGCCTCTATGGCGCCGCGCCTGACGCGCCCGGCCTGCTTGCCAATATCGTTCGCGTGCAGCAACGCTTCGGCCTCTAATCTTGTGTGAAGCCCATCACTGACTTGACGCTTCATTTTCTGTAGGATATAATTACGCCTGAATACTGTTGTCTCGGCTTGTTTATAATAGAAAGAAAAGAAGGATTATCTAGTCAATCCTTCCTAGAGGTAAGCTACATGATTGAGCAGAACCAGCAATCAGCGATTGATGCAACTATCGTTTCCATGACCCCTGTTGCTGCAGAAAAAGTCCGTGAACTGCTCAAGCAGGAAAATGATCCTGGCCTTGGCCTGCGCATTTTCGTCGCTGGTGGCGGTTGCTCTGGTCTCCAATACGGCATGACGCTGGACGAGGAGCAAGAGGGCGATACGGTCATCGAGCAGGGCGACTTCCGTGTCTTTGTTGATGACATGAGCCTGTCTTATATCAATGGTAGTGAAGTGGACTATGTCGACAGCCTGATGGGCGCTGGCTTTACGGTGAATAACCCCAACGCTGTTTCAAGCTGCGGATGTGGTCATTCCTTCAAAACCGCTGATGGTGGTGGCGAGGCGCGTGGTTGTGCCTGCGGCCACTAATATTGTGGCTTTGGCTGATAGTCTATCATAGAATCGGCTGACAGGCTTCATGTGAAGCGCTCGGACCAGCCTGACTTTTTATAATAATGTATGTCAGATGCTGCCTGGCAAATGCTAGGCAGCGTCTTTTTGTAGCTTGCCTCGCCTCCACCTTGCCCTGTGGAAATGTAAGGCCCTCCCTTATGGGGGATTCCTCTCCGACCACCTGGGCGCGCAGCGCCAGCCGCGCCAGCGGCGTTGGTGGTCGGAATACAGAGGCCAGCCTCGCCCACCCGTGTTTGCAACTCGCCGTATCTATGTGTCGTATGTACTGTTGGTCCTGTAGTGACGTGTCTTTACAAGAGGAGAACTTTCCCTTAACAGTGCTGTGCTATAGTTGGGATGAAGAACAAGGGAGCGGAAGAGCCTGATTATGGTGATTACCGTTACTACATGCGAAATACGCTGTTGTATCAACGCTTTGGCTAGAAAGTGCAATGTATGCTAAATCAGATAGATATAGATGTTCTGAAACGGGATAGCGATAGCTGGAACCGGTGGCGCCAGGCCCACCCTGGTGTCCGCCCCGATCTAAAGAAGGCACTGCTACAGAAACTGTGCCTGCGCGACGTAGATTTGAGTGGCAGTTTGTTACGCGAGGCTGACTTGAGCGATACAAACCTGAGCGGAGCCGATCTGCGCAGGGCCGACCTGAGCGAGGCCGCGCTGACCTGGGCCTATATGTGCAAGGCGAACCTCAGTTTTGCTCGACTGGGCCAGGCCGACCTGAGCGGAGCCGACCTGAGTGAGGCCACATTGCGAGGGGCGGATCTGCAGGGAGCGTGCCTGATCGGAGCCTATCTGATCAATACCGACCTGCGCGATGCCAATTTGAAGGATGCCGATCTGCGGGGAGCCGTGCTGATCAATGCCAGATTAAGTGGCGCTGATCTGAGTGGTGCCCGTCTTGATAAGGCGCGTTTTATCGGGCGCGTTCCCCTGGCGGATATCATCTCTCCTCCGCCCGAACTGGCAGGTAGCGCCCACTGAATCACGCCCGCGCGGCGAGCAGCGCCA
>JAFMRP010000051.1 GCA_017354095.1 Ktedonobacteraceae bacterium | reverse complement strand
TCCAACATTAATGGGATCATAGGTCACATCATAGCCATGTAAGAGTTCGTCAATATACTCACCAGAGTTTTCCCCAATGTGTTGCAGCATTAACATGCATTTCATAGTAGAAGATATCCGTTTCTATGATGTTGAATGTCTCTGTCTTCCTATCAATCCTGCTACGTTTTTACGCTGGCTGGCGTCCATCGCAGATGATCTCAACGCTCCGTTGCTGTCCGGGGGATAGTTCCAGCGGCCAGATGAGCATGCAGCAACTGCCCTGGTGTGTGCGCTCGAAACCGGCTTCGGAACCAGTCACTGTTTCGATGGAGAAGCGCCAGAGTGTGGCTGGCTCGCTCAACTCCATGCTGAGGTCGTGCTGGAGCCAGGTATTACCAATATGCAATGTATGCACTGCAGCAACCTCGCCGTTGCTGTCGAATGTGTCTTGCACCTCTGTCGCGCCGCTGATCCGGTAGTACGCCTGCTCGTTGCCGCCACCACCAAGCATGTTGAAATTCCATTCGCTGGCGAAGGCGCTTTGCAGGTGGGCCTGACCCTGATTCTCAATAGTGTAGCGAATGTGGATCTGTTCCTGGCCACGCGGCAGGTACAGTACTTTGGTCAGTTGTACCTTAATGGGAGGCATGACGCCGGCACGCTTTACTTTGCCACTGCGTGTCAGGGTGATGGTGAGGCCCTGCTCGTCCTGTGCGACCTGGGTCTCGTAGGGCTGATTTACAAAGGTGCCTAGTTCTTCGTAGCGTACCTGGGCGAAGCTCTCCAGAGGCAGGCTGGAGGGCAGAAAATGATCAATCAGGCTATGGCGCCGGTAGCGATCCGTGACCAGGTAGCGGCCAAGTCCTGGCTCTTTAGTGCGTACTGTCGTATGGGGCGAGGCTGGACCATCCTCCGCTGTTGTCGTCTGTTCGTGGGAGCGGTGTTCCTGCTCGTATTCGCGCAGGGTCTGGTGGTAGCTCTCTGGTCGCCGTGTCATGACGCTGGTCAGGTTATGGGCGCTGCTCCGGCTATCCCATTCGAAGATTGAGCCACCGCGCTGCGGATCGATGTAGAGGTTCTGTTGATCGCTTTCAATGATTAGTTCATTGTGCGTATCCCGGTCGAAATCGGTGAACTCGTAGCGCTGCCAGTGACCTGTGCCGTAGAGCTTGTGGTCGGCGGCGTTTTCCGCCTTGATCAGGTGATGATAGATGGCGGAGCGTACATGCGCCATATAGATGCCGCCGAACAGGCCATGCCAGTAGGTGTCGTTGGCCTGGGCTTTTAGGAGATGTATCAGCCCGCTTTCGTCGTTTGAGCCGGCTCGGTGAACACGCTCATGCACGCGCAGCATCTTCTTATGCTGATTATTCACTTCCGAGTAGCGAACCAGGAAGTTGCGCCAGAAGCCGCCACGCATAAATTGCAACAGGATGTCCTCATGTTCCTCTTCTAACTGGTGTAGCAGCCTGCCGAAGGCGTAGGATTTGCGAGGAGGGAGCGCCCATTCCGTCATTTCAATGTAGGAGGAGGTGGGGATGTAGATTCGGCCAAGGGCTGGATTGTCGTGTGCGAATTCGCCCAGCGGTACGGTATGAAGCCACTCTGCATTCTGTTCAAGTGTGCCAAAGAATTGATCAACCCAGCCTGAACGGCAATCTGGCCCCCAGCAGTAGGCTTGCGTATCGGGCCAGCTGCCGAATTTTTCGCCATCGTCGCCCATGACGAGGATGCGGTCACCAGCGAGCGTAGCCAGGGAGCGCAGTGTCTCAATCGTTTCCCCGACAGCCCGGAAGGGGATGGTATAGCGCAGCGCTTTGCTGGTGGCGAAGACTTTTAGCAGATCGCCCTGATCTTCGGTGGCGTAGTAGCCATACAGATCCCTGTCGTCCAGGCCAGCGCTTTTGAAATGCACATCGTCGAGGATGGTCCACTCGACGCTAGACTGGTGCAGCAGGTGTGGCAGACCGGGCTCCCAGACGCGCTCCGCCAGCCATATGCCCGTTGGTCTGGAGCCAAAGTCGTGTTCAATGCGCTCGGACAGGCGATGAATCTGGATTATTTTGTCGCTATCGGGGATTGAAGGTAGAATGGGCTCGTAGTAGCCACCGCCAACGATTTCAACCTGATTGCGTCTGACAAGAGCCTGAATTCGCTCAATACATTCTGGATGTGCCTCGTGAAGCCAGTCCAGCAGCGAACCGGTGTAGTGCAGTGATAGGCGAATACCGGGATGACGCTCCAGGGCAGCGATCATTGGCAAATAGGCGGCTTCATAGACCTGTTGAAATACCCAGGGGAAGTTGCCTACTGGCTGATGATTGTGGAGCAAAAGACCGAGTGAGATGCTGCTGGAACGCTCTGCCATCGTCTCTCTCCTCCCTTGAAATTGAATCTCTAAAGAATAGAACTGTCCTGATCATTTATCACTATATCACAGGCATTCCAGGCCCGAGCACGCTACGAACCTGTTTCTTCTATCTTATACCAGGCAGTGATATGCACTGAAGCAAAGTGATTCACAACTTGCTACAATAAATCTAATTAAGTATAATCCTTCTAGGAATCCTTATGCCCTATGCTCTAGTGGTATCTGGATAACCATGCTACACAATATCTTGTGCTATTTTGTGACGGTTTGTCTTTAGCAGGAGGACTATTTGTGTTAACCTTCTATAGGGAGGGGAAGCGGTTCCGGCTTCCTCGTAGACCCTTTCTGGTGTCGCTGGTATTTTGCCTCGTGGTTTTTTTTGTTGCGACACCTATGGCGTTGGCGTCGTCTCATGCTCCATCCGCGCAACTGGTCGGCCCAAAGGCGCGCTATCTGGCATTGGGCGACTCGCTGGCCTTTGGTTTTCAGCCAGATCTTGATTTTACTGATGGCTACACCAATGTTTTTATGGCCGATTTGAGTGACCACGATGTTGCGCATTCTGCCAATCTGGGCTGTCCTGGTGAAACTAGCTCAACGTTCATTCATGGTGGCTGTCCCAATCCATTGCTGCGCAAGTATCTTTATGTGGGGTCGCAGCTTGATGCGGCGGTTAAGTATCTTAATCACTATAAAGGGCAGGTTAGCCCGGTCACACTGGATATTGGCGCGAATGACCTGTTGTCCCAGGTCAATACGAAGACCTGCGCAGTGGATGTAGCCCGGTTTAGAAGCGACCTAGCTCAACTTGATACGAATCTGACTGCTGTTATTTTGCCGCGCCTGCGTACGGCTTTGACGGTAGATGGCAGTGTCACGGGCGATCTGGCGTTGATGAACTATTACGATCCCTATCAAAATATTTGTCCAGCTACTGTGCCGTTGGTGCAGGAACTAAACCAGCATCTCGTGCGTGATATCAGCGGTTATGGGGTACTGGTGGACGTGTTCTCCGCTTTTGGCGGTACTCAGATACCGAACAGCCATATCTGCTCCTATACCTGGATATGTAGTATCTTCCACGATATTCATGCCAGGGATGCTGGCTATCAGGTGATAGCCCGGGCGTTTGAGGAAAGGCTTGGCTATTGATGTCGTCTGGCGCTTAGCGTGGCTGGATCATTACTCTGAAGCACGGCATGGGTGAATTGTTGTGTGTTGGATAGGACCTCCCCTTTGCTGGCTCGTGCCGTGCATCTCCTTCGTGAAGCCTCATGTGCATGTCTTCATGGTCGCGAGTGCTATATTACTCTGCACAAAACTGCTATAATCATTCTGAATGGGAGTCCAGGGGGCATGCCGTATCTGATGTCAAAAGTGAAACTATTACTCGTTGATGATCATGGGCCATTGCGTAAAGCCTTGCGCGAAGGTCTGGAGGCTACCGGAGCGGTATCCGTCGCGGGTGAGGCGGCCACGGGGCGCGAAGCGATAGCTCTTGCGCTGGAACTGGATATGGATGTCATACTTATGGATGTCCAGCTGCAGGATCCGCAGGAGGGGCGCAGCGCTCTCAGCGGTGTTGGCGCGGCGGTCGCGATACGCCGTGAGCGGCCGCGTATGCCTGTGGTCTTCTACTCTATTCAGGATGATGATGAGTACTACCGCGAGTTTCGTGCGTCTGGTATTCTGACGCACTATGCCTATGTCCGCAAGAGCAATTACTTGCTGCCCAGCATGTTGGTACCGCTGCTGCGCGATGCTGTTAATGGGCGCAGCCTGGTCGATCCTGAAATTGAGGATCGTGTGCAGGAGGTGCGCGATCTGGATGAGCAATCACCGCGCGCCCTGCTGGAGCCAAATGAACTGCGTGTCGTGGAGCTGATGGCACAGGGCATGACCAATGAGCAGATCGCGGCTCGCTTAAATCTACATGATAAACGCGCTGTTAGCCGAACCAATGGACGGATCTATGCTGCCTGGGGTCTGAGCGAGAACGCTGTAGATGATAAAGTGGCGCGTGCGCGTGCAACGCTGATCTATATACTCAATCGTATGATTGTCTGGGATGAGGATGGCGTGGCGCTGGTGCAGGATCGCCGGGGCGAGTGGACACCTCTCTATAAAGATGCATAATCGTCAGTCGTGTACGTGGATGGCTGTATGGCATTTATTGAACTGGCGCACCTGGCGCAAATGGTCGCCCTCGCGCTCTCCGTCTTTAATCTGGTAACTTTTCTCTGGCTGGCCTGCACTGTCTGGCTCAATGGAGACCGGCACAGTACGATTGCCCGTGTGGGCGTGGTGGGCCTGAGCCTTTCCGCATTCTTCTTCTTTATTCACGCTATGCTGATCTCTAATCCCCCTGTGAGTGCGGTGGGCCTGGTCTCGTCCGATGCGCTCTGGCGTTTGATCTGGCTACCTGCGCTGGGGGGACCCTATATCTGGTTTGTGATCGGGCTGCACTATGCCTCGCTCATGAATGAGAAATGGCATCGCAGGCGTCCTCTGCTGCTGGTCATTGGCACGCTGCTGGGTGGGTCGGTGCTGGTGCTGCTCATCAGGAATCAGGCTACGTTTAACTTTCTGGCCACGTTGCGTTTGCTGGCCTATGGTGATGTGCCGGGGGCAGGGCGTGGCATGTTTTCTCCCTTGATCTTGATCCCTTTTTTGTTCTTGTGCTATGTCACTTTCTGTGCCATTGGACCCTGGTTTACGCCTGTACGTCTCTGGCGCCTGGTGCAAGCTGCGCGGCAGGTATTGTTCCAATCGGCGCTGCGCAGGAGTGGTAATCTCCGTCATCACCTCTCTGATGCCTTCTGGAATGATCCGGAGCAGGTGACTCAGCTGGATGAACCTATCTTCTCGTGGCACCTGGCGCGCTCTGGCCTACTGCTGGCCGCGCTGTTGATGGTTAGCCTGACCATCAGCCTGGGAGTACTGGGGGTGCGCGCGCTGATTGCCTGGCTGGGAGGTGGCCCGCATGTTGGAGGTGGCGAACCACCCTCGGTCGAGCTCAATGTTATTCCCCTCAACCTGGTGCTGCTCGACATCTTTGCAGTTGGGGTGATCGCCTGCATGATACTGCTGATCGGCTATGCCATTGTGCGGCATGGTATCTTAATCGAGCGTCCGCTGGCCCGGCGTGGCTTTTTTGAGCAGTGGCGCGGTATTGTGATTGTCGCTACGCTGGTCGCGATCTTTATTGCGCTGCTGGTAGATGTGACACGTAGTGGCCTGGGCGGGCTGCTCCTCATCACGTCGCTGGCTACCGGCACTTATGCATTGTTCACGTGGAGCAGCTATACCGCGCACGACCGCTATACTGCCCTGTTGCGTCCTTTCTTGCAGCGTACCAATCTGCATCACTGGCTCAATATCGACCTGCAAAAGACCGAGCAGCATATGGAAGATATTTTCTTTCACCTGTGTAAAAATGTGCTCGATGTCAAGTGCGGCTGCCTGGTTGTGCGTTCGGGGCCGGTGCGGCGAAGCTTTAACTATCGCTGGGATGATTTTGACGAGCAGCATGTGGCCGATGACCCTGTACAAAAGCTCTTTAACGAGGCGCGAGAACGGGGGGAGAAGCTGCCGCGTGTTCTGGCTGCCTATAGCATGAAGGCCACGCGCCTGGGAGCGCGGCGCGTGCATATGGGAGTTCAGGGGGTGCCAACGATTTGCTGGATGCTGCCGATTTATGACGAACTGGGCCTGGTTGCCCGGCTCTACCTGGGGCCGCGTCGTGATAGCAGTGTCTTTACCGATGAGGATATGAGCCTGGCTTTTGCCTGTGGACAGCGCATTCTGGACACGCTGCGCGATCACGAGGCGATGCTGACGGTGGCTGGTCTGCTGCGCCGCCGCGTGGTCGATGTGAAGTTGCTGGGAGCACAGCAGCGCCGGGTGCTCCATGACGAGATTCTGCCTCAGATGCACCTGGCTCTGCTGCGGCTGGAGACGGCTCGCTCGTCCATCGGAAACGAGCGGCAGGAGCAACAGGCGGCGATAGCGCGCGCGGACGAATCGCTGAGTGACGCGATTGAAGGCATTAGTGACGCGCATCGTCGACTGGCCTCCATGATGCGCGCGATGGCTACAGGCGCTCCCCATCGCCTGGAGCGTGATGGAATGATGCGGGCCATCCATACGATGATGACGCACGATTTCCAGCAGGCCTTTGACGAGATCAGGTGGGAGGTGAGTGATGAGACGGTCAGTCGTATCGATGAGATCGTGCCGCCAGCGATTGCCGAACTGGTTTTCGCCGCTGTGCAGGAGGCACTGCGCAATGCCGCGCGCCATGCCCGTGGCAGTGACCTTCATCGTCGCCTGTGCGTCACCGTCAGGGCGAGCTGTGATCCGCATATGGAGATAAGTGTTGCTGATGATGGGGTGGGGATACTTTCCGCCAGTAACTCGACTACGGGCACAGGTGGTGGACTGATTACGCATAGCTCTCTACTCGCCATTGCCGGCGGCAGCCTGACGGTCAGGAGCGTGCCTGGTACAGGCGTTACTGTGCGCATCTTCCTGCCGGTTGAAGCCCTGCGCTAGCCCTTTTCGCGAGACATCTTAAGGGGCAAGAAGGGCAACCTCAATGGCCCCACGCCGCCTCTCCCTGCCCCTTGCCCCTACAGATCCGGGGCAGACTGTTCCGAACAGGTTTCGTGTGTTTGCGCTAGCTCTTTCCACTTCAGGGCTTTTATGAGCGTGAGCGGGGAAAATGGCTATTTTGCCAAAACGTGTGCAAAAATGCTACACAATGCGACACAGCCGCCTCCCAGGCCGATGTAGATGCTACACAAATGCGACACAGCGTCTCTACAGGCTGATTGAGGGCTTCAATGAGCTTCAGAGGCTGATCGGCGGTCAATAGAAATGCGTTTTGTATTGATGGATGTGGATGTAAATTTTATTGATAGGTATGTGTATCTAATATAATTTGTGGCTATTGAAGGGTGTTAGTCTCTATCTGTGGGGCCCTGGCACTGTTTCTCTTTTCCAGCTACACTTAGATCAGGTAGTCATTTATTTGAGGAGGGCAGGTCGTGATTCTGATTACGGGAGCTACTGGCTATATTGGGCGGCATCTTGTGGCGCGCCTGGTTGCTCAGGGGGAGCGTCCGCGCTGCCTGGTGCGCGATGTGCAGCGGGCCGCAAACATATTGCCCGTCGATAATGTTGACCTGGTGCAGGGCGATACCACGCAGGCCGAGACGTTGCCTTCCGCCGTGCAAGGTGTCGATACGATTGTGCATGCTGCCTTTGTGACGGCTGACCGCAAGCAGAGGCCGGGCAGTAACTATGAAGAAACGAATGTGCATGGAACGCGCAAGCTGGTTGACGCGGCCCAAGCAGCGGGGGTCAAACGGATGATTGAGATCAGTGGTCTGGGCACGCGACCGGATAAGCCGGGCAGCTATATGCAGGGCCGCTATCTTGCCGAGCAAGCAGTGATCGAGAGCGGACTGGATTGGACCATCATTCGGCCCTCGGTTCTGTTCGGTAAGGGGGCGCCGTTTATCCGTGGGTTGGTGGACTTGATCCATTCCGCGCCGCTGGTGCCGTTGATCGGTGGTGGCAAAGTCATGTTCCAGCCCATCTATGTTGAGGATGTGGTGAGCATTATCGTCCAGGTGCTGCGGGAGCCGGATCGTACCGCTAATAAGATCTATACCATTGGTGGGCCAAACTATTATTCGTTTACGCAGGTGATCGACGCGCTGTTGGAAGCGACCCATACGCGACGGCCCAAGGTCTATGCGCCTATCCCGCTGGTGGGAGTTGGAGCAGCGGCTATGGAGGCAGTGCTACCTCGTCCGCCATTGACGAGAGCCGCGATGACGCTTTTCTCCTTTGACAACACGACTGACATCGACAGCGTTGAGCGTGACTTCGGATTCAGGCCCTACTCCTTCCGGGCCTTTCTGCAAGGGCAGGGCGTGTAGCGAGCGGTCTTCATCTGGCTCATCCTACGATCTCGTCGAGTTTGCGTGTCGACTTGCCCGTAGGAACGAAGCTATATGGCAGTGCTGGTGGCTTGACTTGAGGTGGCTGTGTTGCTTGCTCGTGGAGGGGAGCGCGCGGCAGCAGCAGTGTGAAGCAGCTCCCCTGGCCCAGTATGCTCTCAGCGGAGACGCTGCCATGCATGCTCTCGATCCACTCTTTGACCAGTGCCAGGCCCAGACCGCTGCCGCCGCGTGTACGTGCATTCTCAGTCTGGTAGAAACGCTCCCAGATATGTGGCAGATCCTGAGGGGCTATGCCCTCGCCAGTATCTTTGACCTGGAAGACAACCTCATGGTCCCTGGCAGTGACCACGACTGCTACGATCCCGCCGGGTGATGTATGGCGCAGGCCGTTGTGCAGTAGATTCTGGAGTGCCTGGGAGAGCCGATGGGGGTCAGACATCACCAGGGGCAGATCGGGCGCGATATCGGCTATCACCTCAATTCTGCTTGAGCGCCAGGCCAGCGCCGCGCGAGCATCTACCATATGCCGTACCAGGTCCGCTGCATCGGTAGGAATCGGCTGCAGCTTGAGCATGCCAACTTCAGCGCGTGCCAGCATGAAGAGATCCTCGACTCGCGCCTGTAGCTGGATTGTCTCCTCCTCCATTACACGCATATCGTGCTGCAGCCTGGGCAGACTCATCTCATCCCAGTGCATCAGTGCCGTCTCCATGTAGCCGCGCATAGTGGCAACCGGCGTACGCAGTTCATGCGACACATTGGCGATCAATTCGCGCCGCTCCTGCAGCAGCCTGCTTACGTGATCACGCTCCTGCTGTAGATCGCGCATGGTGCGCTCCAGATTGGTTGCCATAGCGTTGAAATCGTGTTGTAGCTGTGCCACTTCATCCTCGCCCTCAACGCGTACGCGTACCGCGTAGTTGCCGGATCGCAAAGCGCTGGTGGCAAACATCAGATTGCGCAGGCGGTCGGTCGCGCGCCTGATCACGAAGTAAGAGACGAGCGCGAATGGTGGTACGATGCAGAGCATGGCAATAAAGCTTGGCACAAGCAATATCGCTGTTAATGGTATGAGCACGATCAGATTATACGCATTTGAGGAAGCATACATGGAGACTGCGATGGAATCGAGGGCCAGAATGAAAAATCCGGCTACCGAGGCGACCAGCAGGACATGCGAGTTAGTCAGCGCCCAGAGCAGATGGCGGCGCCGGAGCCGGTTCCAGAAGCGCAATAGTCGTACTCCGAAGCGACCTACAATGTACACGGCCCAGTTAGCCATCGTGCTCAATGTTCCTATAGCCGCGCTCACGATCAATGGGGAAGCTGTAGAGTAGGTGGCAAGCGAGGAAGCGAGG
Organism: Ktedonobacteraceae bacterium; assembly: GCA_017354095.1. Classification (GTDB taxonomy): domain Bacteria; phylum Chloroflexota; class Ktedonobacteria; order Ktedonobacterales; family Ktedonobacteraceae; genus Bu33. Next base: position 2,646 of record JAFMRP010000051.1, on the reverse strand, counting down.
GGACGAGCTTCTGTGTTTAGCCTGTGGAACGTGTAGAACGCGTAGATTGCTCCCATGATCCCCAACAGCAGGCCAATGGCGAACGCAAGCAAGACATCCAGCGCGTGGCGGCGATTCCAGGGGGTCGGTAGCAGGCGCAGGCGCAGCACATAATAGAGCATAGCAGTCGGACCGATCAGGCTCACAATTGAAAGGTCACGATTCTGCTGTGAGAACGGGAAAAAGACGTAGAGAAGGCTCCAGACAATAACGCTTGCGCCAGCCATCTCGAAGAGCGTGCGGGTGACTGAAGCAGCAAAGAAAAAGCGTCGCCGTGGTTGTGGTGGATTCTGCAAAACAGGCGTATCTGGCATGCTTATATCCCTCCCGAACGCAGCCGGTAGCCAACCCCCCAGATGGTTTCGATGTCTTCACCCATCGGTCCCAGTTTTTTACGCAGGCGCAGGACGGTATTGTCTACCGAGCGATCACCACCGACATAGGCCTCGCCCCAGATGGTATCAAGCAAGTATGTGCGGCTAAAGGCGCGGCCTGGACTGCGCATGAGCAGGTGCAGCATCTCAAACTCGGTTGGACTAAGTTCTAGTTCTGTGCCATCGAGCATGACACTGTGCGCCTGTGGATCAAGGATCAGACCCTTATAGCTAACAGCTCCTTCAGCGCGTGCCTGGTCGGCTTGCAGGATCTGCTGCACCTGTTCAGCGCGCCGCAGCAGGGCGCGCACGCGAGCCAGAAATTCTCGCATGCTGAAAGGCTTTGTCAGATAGTCGTCCGCGCCCAGTTCAAGTCCGACGACTCTGTCCGTCTCTTCGCCGCGTGCTGTCAGCATCAAAACGGGTGTGGGAGCGCTCTGGCGCAAGCGGCGCAGTACCTCCAGGCCGTCCATTTTTGGCAACATCCAGTCAAGCACCACCAGTTCTGGCAGTTCCCTGGTGTGAAGGCGCAGGGCGGTTGGGCCATCACTTGCGTGCAGCACGTCATAGCCGCTGGTTTTCAGCTCGCGCATTATGACTTGCGCCAGGTCATAGGTATCTTCAACCAGTAAAATCGTTGTCATGCTACCCCTGTCCCCAGACATAACCTCGTGTGGAACCGTCCTGTAGTCTACCACACTAGGGCTTGACGATGCCATGGGGGGGCACCAGGTTGGTTGCAATCGTGCCAACCAGCGGCATGCGATAATACGTTCCCCGGTAGGCCTGAAACATGCCCACAACCCAGCCAATAAAGGCGATAAAGTTGACCCCCATAAATGCAAGGAATAGTATAAAGTTGGGGAAAGGCCAGAAGGGATGCAGGACTCCTATCGCTGAAATGATGATGGCATCCAGCAGGTTAATGCCGCCGAAGAAGAGCAGCGCCTGCAGCGCGTGAAAGCGCACATAGCGATTATTCGAAAAGAGTAGAAAGATCAGTCCGCTGAACCAGCCAAGCGAATAGGACAGCGCGGCGAAAAAGTTTCCCTCGGTTTGTGGTAAAGAAGGCGGGTGAGGCTGGGCCTGGCCATCGTAGGTAGTGCCAGCCGGCCACTCCATAAGCGGGTGATCGATGTGCCGCGTCTCGCCTGCTGGCTGCTCTGTTGCTAGATAGCCACGGTGCTGGTCGGGCTGATAGCCGCGTGTAAGCTGTTGTTCGTACTGTTGATTTTCGTATTGCTGATACTGGCTTTGCATGGCTCCAGAGACTCCTTTTTTATCGATGTTTTTCTCTCTGGAGCCTACTGTACACCTGAGATGTCACAACACGATCATATAAATGTCGCAAATTTGTCGCAGGTGGAGCTAATGTACGGTGATATGGTTGGTGAGAATCACCAGTTGACTGGCTTGCAGGATGCCATTGTTCATGACATTGCCCTCCACCTGGATCAGGGCGCCTGCCTTCACGTCCTGTGCATTACCCAGCGAGACCATTTCCTGGCTCCACCTGACCACAACGGAGCGTTGTGAGCGGGTGTAGGTGCCGTCGCTGTTTCGATCCAGCGCCCAGGCTTTAATCGAATTATCGTCCTGCAGAGTGACAACGTCGACGACGAGCTTGGCATGCGATCCTGGTGTGAGTGTAGTGGAATATGAGGTATCAGATAGTGCGTTCGTCAATGTGCTTTGTGTTAGATAGAAAGGCACGGCGATTGCCGCGAGTATCAGCAGGCCCAGCAGGGCCAACAGGGACCAGCGGCTAGAGAGGAACGCTTTTACTGGTGATTTTTCGGTCATTGGGGATTCCATGTTTCTATGTCTCCTGAGATAGGGATGTATCTTCGTACTCTGTGCTACCATGCCAATTTTAGCATAAATCAGTGCCGGTGTGTATGGAGCTCTCCCCTGGTATCAGGGCTTTCCCATTCTCTGAACTTGCCGCCTGCGGCGACTCGCAAAAGAAGAAAAAAGGGGTTTTGCGGGGACACCCCGCGCCCCGGCAAAGGGCTGGCTGCCCTTTGCAATCCCGCTGAGCTTTTTAGAATGGGAAAGCCCTGCCCCTGGTATTTTGCTTAAAGCTATGGATCGCTTTGACATAATTACTTGTGGGCAGATATGCTACTTTTAGTTCCGTACTTTTTATTCCCATCCGCTCCGCCAGGAGTAGAACAACGCCGGTTTGCCCTATTGATGGGGAGTAGGGAAGAGAGGTATGAGGGAATAGCCA
>JAFMRP010001688.1 GCA_017354095.1 Ktedonobacteraceae bacterium | reverse complement strand
CGCGAGAATTTGCGGGAATGTAGCCCAGGGTGGTGTTGCGAGATTCATGAGGGAAGGAGGCAGAGGGCAAGAAGGGCAGCCTCAAGGGCCCCGCCGCCCCACCTCTCCACTCCCTGCCCCTGGTATGTTTTTCTCAAACGGGAACGTGTCAGAGACAGAACGACCGACAGAGACCCCGGCAGCAGTGAATCTGTCCCTGCCCCTGAGTCATGAGCTCGTTGCGTAGATGCGATCCTGCTGCCGGTTCGCTCCACCCAGGTCGGACAGTATCTGAAGCCGCTCGTCGATCCAACGAGCTGAGTTTGCATACCAGGATGACCCTTGATGGTGCGTCGTCTCCGCCGGTTGCTGATCGATTCTATCACATGAAAGGAGCCCTTCTGATGGAGTCCCAGCTTTCCCCCAGCCCGCAGAGCGCCTGGGTGGGCATCGATGTGAGCAAAGCCCGCCTCGATGTTGTCTGGCTCCGAGCCGGGCGGCACGCCCATCGCGTCTTTGCCAATACCTCCCCAGGCTTTGAGGCCATGCTCGCCTGGTGGCAGGCCAGCCGGATCGACCCGGTGCGCATCTGTCTGGAAGCCACCGGCAGCTACTCTGATGCCCTGGCTCACTTCCTGGCCGCTCATGGCTTGCCTGTCTGCGTCCTCAATCCGGCCATTCTGGTCGCCTATCGCAAAAGCGAGCAGGTGCGCCGCAAGGATGATCGCACCGATGCGTCCCTGTTGGCACGCTGGGCGATCTCTCACCAACCTCGCCTCTGGCAGCCGTTGCCTGAGCCGATCTGGCAGTTGCGCTTGCTGCTCAATCGTCGTGAGGATCTGCTGCGCATGAGGGGGCAAGAGCGTCATCGCCTCCAAGCAGGTCGTCTCACTCCCTGGAGCGCGGCGCACGTGCAGACCCATCTCGCCTGGTTGCAGCAGGCCATCAGGACGTGTGAGCGGCAGATCTGGCTCCTGCTGCGCCAGGAGCCCTGCCTGCTGCCGCTGTGGCACCGCTTGCAAACCATTGCCGGCATCGGCAAACTGAGCGCCGCCGCCCTGATCGCCCACATCGGTCAGATCGAGCGCTTCGAGCAGGTGGGCGCGCTGGTCTCCCTGGCCGGACTGGCCACCACCACCCGCCAGTCGGGCACCTCGGTGCTGGGACGTCCTCACATCGACCGGCATGGTCGTCGCGATCTGCGCAGCCTGCTGTACTGGTGTGCCATCACCGCCATGCGCGTCGATCCCCAGATCGCCGCCTGGGCTGATCGCTTGCGCCAGCGAGGCAAACCCAAGAAAGTGATCATCGTCGCCGTCATCCGCAAGCTGCTGCACCTGGTCTACGGGGTGTGGAAGAGCGGTCGCGACTACGATCCCACCAAGGTGCTCGGTCCGGCCGCCTGAGTCGCCTGACGAACTGCTCGGTTTGCTCTCACGCAGCAGGGCCGCCTGCTGTGGCGGGTCAGGCTGTCCCTTGCACGCTGGTCGCTTCCTCGCCGGGCTTTTCTGCTCGTTCATGCTTCTCTCTTGACAACTGACACAGTATCTACAGATTCGGGGCGACCTTTCCCGAGCACATTTCGGGTTTCTACGCTAGGCAGTTT
>JAFMRP010001687.1 GCA_017354095.1 Ktedonobacteraceae bacterium | reverse complement strand
GGCACGACTGTTGATGATCTTGTTGACAGGACCTCACTCTTCTCCCTCAGTTGGAGGGATCATCTGGATTGTGGGACGTCCCGTGCTCCCCGCACGCTGTTGCCGTCCCCTTTGGCAACAATCTCTCCAGGCGTGATCTGCGGATGATCAAGGTTCAGCAAAAAGATGGCACGCTTCCTCTCTACGATTTGCTGATCAAGGATTCTGTTTGCCTGGCTCAATACTTACGCACACCGCTGTAGCGGTAGTTTGTGGACTCAGGAAATCTCGCCCGATTTCAGATGAAGAAGCTGAGCAACTTAAGCTCAAATTGCCATCATTTGATGGGCTTCAAACGAGCCAAAATCCTGAATCAACAAAGTACCGTTACTGCTCAGTTCCTTAAATCCGATAAGAAAAAACGTGCCGATAATGACGCCGAGCCTTGGGAGTCCTTCCCCAGATCCAGGGTTAGGCACGAGCATTGGGTTGTGCGGTAGCGACACGTCTGGCTTGGTCGATTTCACGGGGATTGGCTCGCGTCTTGTCCGGCCAGCGCATCCCGACGAAAAAACCGCCACCAGCCCTCTTGGAGATTGAGCCAACACGCCCCTTTGGGAATGAACACCTGATGGATGCGTGGATGCTCTGCGAGCCAGGCATTGGTCTCCGCGCTCAGGTGACTGGTCAAATTATCTGTAATCACAAAAATGTCGCCTGTGGGATTGTCAGCCTCGATGTCGGCAAGCAGAGCGATATAGCCTTTGGAGTTGCGCGAGGCAGCACACCGAGTCAGTTCCTTGCCATCGCGCACCCGCAAAGCTCCATAGATCCAGGTTTTCTCAGGCCCGCGCCCATACGCTAAAGGGGCTTTGATCCGATGTCCATCCACCGACCAGCCTGGAGGCGGTGGAAAATAGCGAGGCAGAACCGGGCCCAACTCGTCGGCACACACGGTCGTCGAGCCCTCTGGCGGCTCGGTGTAGTGGCTGACGACCGCTAGCCTTTTGGGACGAAGTCTTTGTCTGAACTGTCGCCCCAACTGTGTGTCCGACGCCAGCGAACCCCTTCACGCAAACAGATGCGGCGGATCTGGCTGCGTTTCACCCTGATCCCGGCTTCTTGGGCTGCCCGGGCCAACGCATTCAAGCTCCACTGAGCTTCCCCCTCTTCCTCGCGGACATCCAGGCTCCCGTCGGAGTACCTCTCCAGCTTGCCAGGTGGGGTAGACCTGGCCAGGGCAATGATCCAGCTGTCGTCTTGGGTCGTCAAGCGACGTGGGCGGCCAGTTCTGGGTTGATCTCCTAACCCGTCGACCCCCTGGGTGTCAAAGCGGTGCAAGCGACGGCGCACCGTTTGCGGACTGCAATCCAGTTCCTTGGCGATGGCCTCCACCCGCTCTCCATCCCAACTGCGCACGACCATTCTGGCATGAAGAATCCAATCGGCAGGTCCGTGTCGACTTGCCGCCATCTTGCGCACCCAGCGTTCTTCTTTCTCGTCCAGAGGCGCTCGCACGCTCAAGATCTTCGGCATCGGCTTGTTCCTTTCTCTCATCACCTCTTTCTTATTCTATCACTACTTGAGGAACTGAGCACTAGTATTAC
>JAFMRP010001686.1 GCA_017354095.1 Ktedonobacteraceae bacterium | reverse complement strand
ATCACCGCCCACTGCCGACCAGCTCGGTCCAACACACCGCCGAGAGAAGGAAATGGTTTGCGGGCTAGCAAAACTTTCTGAAAGAGCGAGCGCAGGGCCTCCACCGTGGATTGGTCGAGGGCAGCCAGAAATCGGGAAAGGGTCGAGCGATGAGGCAACTGGCTTCGCCCAAACAGGGCCATGAACGGCTCGGCAAATGGAGCGAGCCGTTCGTAAAAAGCCTTCAGCGTGGGTTCGGAACTGAGGGTATAGCCGATGAGCACAACCACGAAATCGATCAACTCATAGGTCACAAAGCGGGATCGGGCAAAACGCACCTGCTCCTGGATCGCTTTGAGGATTCCCGCATGCCCCAGTACTTGAGCAAAAACTGCCACTTCTCCCATCCAGGGTGGGGTTGAGGGCTTTGATTCCGGCAGAATCTGGATCGTTACCACAGCATGTTACTCCATGACACGCAGGACCACTTTCCCACGTGCATGACCACTTTCGCTCCGTTCGTGCGCCTTGTAAGCTTCTGCCAGCGGTTGAACCATCGACACCTCGACGCGCACACTCCCTGTATCGATCAGCTTGCCGATCTCAGCGAGTTGTGCCGTCGTGGGGAGCAAGAGCACCACGTCCTCAACGATCAAAGAAGCCGAAGCTGCCTGCGAAGCCGAGTACTGGCCCCAGGTTGTTGGAATCAGCATGCCACCGCGTTTGAGCACAGAGAGCAAGCGATCACCATTCTCACCGCCTACCGTGTCAATGACCAGATCAACGTCATGTGCCACCTGTTCCACAGGTGTGGTGGTATAGTCGATAAAGAGATCAACGCCAAGCTCGCGCAGAAATGCCTCATGGCGTCCTGAGGCGACCCCGATCACCCGCGCCCCTTGCCCTTTTGCCAGTTGCACGGCAAAGTGCCCAACGCCTCCTGCTGCTCCATTGACCAGAACCGTCTGCCCAGCCACGACACGCGTGCGCGCAAAGAGTGCATGCCACGCGGTAAAAGCCGACATTGGCACTCCTGCCGCTTGAATGTGATCAATGGAAACTGGCTTGAGAGCCAGGTGCGAAGGGTCAGCAATGGTATATTGCGCATACGCCGCGCTGTGAGTGGTCATGCCATAGACTGCGTCTCCCCTTTGGAAGGTCGTGACACTGAGTCCCACAGCCTCCACCATCCCAGAGACATCATAGCCTGGAATGGTGGGGAGCGGGACATCAATCCCGAATTTCCTGTGGGCAAGCCCTGAACGAATCTGCCAGTCACCTGGATTGACCCCAGCAGCATGGACACGAACGAGCACCTCTCCTGCCTGGACATTGGGTACAGGCACGTCTTCCAACTGTAACACTTCGGGGCCTCCGTAGGTATGAAAGCGGATGGCCTTCATGGTTTTGGGAAGATTGATAGTCATTTCTTTCTCCTTTCACCGTATGCTCAACGAGTCTGGCCTGTCTGTCATTCCTCTTGCCAGGCCAGGCAAGCGTTATCTACAATGATATGGGGAAAAGGCACAGCAAACCATGTGCAATCACGCCCTTTTGTCGGTTAGGGAACAAAAGAGCCGACTGTCGGGAAACAGAACACAACACCA
>JAFMRP010000470.1 GCA_017354095.1 Ktedonobacteraceae bacterium | reverse complement strand
CCATGTGGCCTGTTTGTGTGTGGCTGGAACCCCAAAGATCTCGTCACGATGGGTTCCGGCTCCCTCCATACCGAGGACAACGTACTCTCCAGCCACAAACAGGTGCGGGACACGAAGCTCCAGATCTGGAAAGGCTGTGCGCACTATCGTCACCTCCTGCTTGATCCCTTCGGGGCCGCCTGGTAGCCCATCAATCCATCCTCCATGATCAATATAATCAGGTGCGACAATCTCTTCAAGGCGTGTGAGATTCCCTGTTCGCAGGGAATCAGTGAAGTATGTGAGCGGTTTGAGCTGATCTTGAATAGGTGGTGCGAGGCGCGCTTCCTGTTTACTGGTCAGACCCCTCAGACTGACGTTCTCAGGCATTGTTGGGAGAATGACGTGCTTAAAAGGTGGGACAACGCCAAGTTGGATCATAAGAGATAAAAAGTCCAGGACATTCCATCGCTCGGTGATTTTGCTGTTGGCTGTTTGCCAGAGGATGGTGGAGGTCCAGGTCACGCGCTTTCCTGTTGCGGGCACACCAAAGAACGTCCCACCCGTATGTGTCCCGCTTCCTACCACTCTGACCGCTACCCGATTATCCGCTGCAGCAATGACTTCAAGCGCGTCATACATATCGGGAAGTGCTTCACCAACTCCTCTCTGGTGAGGAGTTGGGAACAATCCCTCCATGAATGCATGATCAACAATCTGAGGAGAGATGATCTCTTTGAGAATGGCAAGGTCTTGATGGCCATTGGCGAAGTCCTGAAAGTATCGGAGCACAAGCGCTTTGCTTTCTTTTGCCAACATGACAGAATAGTCCTTTCTTTTGCGAGAAATACCCACGTCAAAATATATTTTGACGTGGGTATTGTAACATGCTACAATACCCACGTCAATAATCCTATAGACGAGGAAATTGAAATATCAGGAAGACATGATTGTCCTTGATTGGGCATTTGGAAAGGTGTACGTATGCAGCGAGAACAACGTGTGAAAGACGGAAAGCGCGAGGATCACGCGGAGCATATAGCTCCTTTTGTGTTTCTGGGAGAGAACCTTGCGCTTGATCTGGCGAATACGATCGTTCCTGTTCGCGGAGGGAAAACACGTGATGTGCTTCTCACTCTTCAAGATATTGCTTCCTGGTGGTCTCAGGCTCAAGCGTACTACCGAGAAGCCACTCGGGTTGGGACGCTTCCCTCCTGCAACCAGGAGACACTTGAGGCCCTTAAGCGCCTGCGAACAGCATTGCGCCATCTGTGTGCTGTCATCGCGCGACAGCACCCTCTCAAGGAAGCTGATCTTGAGGAGCTCAACGGCCTTCTCCAACTAGCATATCCTGTGGTGGTACTCACAGAGGAAGGGAAGCTACAACCAGACTACCAGATCCATGAGGGGGAACATCCCATCCTGTTGATGGTCGCCCTTGCTACATTTCACCTGCTTACCAGATACGATCTGACACGTCTTCGGGCCTGTCAGAATGCAGCGTGTCCTCTGTTCTTTTATGATTCCACCAAAAGCGCAACCAAGCACTGGTGCAGCGTCAGTTGCAAGGAACGAGCACGCTCAGTCATCCGACAGAGACGGGGTCGCGCTATAGAAACTGCCACCAAGGAGAAATGAGGAGAGAGAACAAGTAGATTTTTCTCTTCTCTCGTAGTTCCGCCTTTTTTTCTAGAAAGGAACTTGACCCTATTTTACTTATCAGAAGTACCAGTTGTTGTGCTTATCAATGTTCTTCGTTCTATTCATGAAGAAGCTGCTAGTTCCGACACTCTTCATTCAAGGAACTAGCAGGCTCATGAATTGAAAGGAGTTCGAAGATCGAACGCATGAAGCGACAATGGGAAAATGAAGACCTGATTGAGCACTGGATGCTCAGTGTCTGGGATCTGGCCCAACTGGGCAACAAGACGGGAGCAACACGCCTGGGATTTGCGTTGTTGCTCAAATTTTTTCAGCGCGAGGCGCGCTTCCCCGCCTTCAAAAATGATCTTCCTGGCATCGTCATTACTTTTGTAGCCACCCAGGTTGGGGTGTCTGCGGATGCTTACCTCCAATACGATTGGCAAGGCCGTACCATCAAAGATCACCGCGCAGAGATCCGTAGAGGGTGAGCTAAGATCCTAGCGAAAATGGTAACTATTCAGATGGGTGGCGTAAAAGGTTCATTGTATACCATTGTCGCTGCATTCGTGGCTGAGCCGAGCTCAAAGACGAAAGAGTGTGCATAATTTGCCTCTTCTACGCGGGCCATCTGAACAGTTACCGAAAATGTGCAGTAAAGCAATTTGTTATATTTGAGGAAGCGATCAGATTACTGGGAGCGTTCTCCGCTCGTAGCAATGTCGTCGGCAGGTTGCTGCCACACTGCCGCCTCTCTTGCATACCAGAGGATCACACAGGCCCTCTGATTATGAAGACGAGGCCGAGAGGAGTATCACTCCGGAAGAGGGCGATATGTTGCTGGAGGCACTGGGAAGCTCATTGTTTCTTTCATCAAGGGTTGGTCAAGGGTTGGTGGTGTGGCTCGCACTCCCTCACCACACCACCAACCCTTATTTATCCGCCTCTAAGCATCGATTCCATGCTCCAATAGAGCGAGACCAGCCATAACCAGAGCTGAGAGACCAGCATGGATCTCCTCGGAAGATTCGCCTTTCAATCGTCGCCTCTGGTATTCCGCAAAGATCCTCGCGTACAGGGTCAGGATCATCTGCGCAACGAGGCGGGGTACGATATCATCCGCCTCTGTGCCCATGTCTTCGGCAAGGGCATAGGCTAGATCCTCTTCAACAGACTCAGTCATTTGCCGACCCCGAGCTTGCAGGGTAGGGCTTTCCCGAATCACCCGGAAGACCTGCTGCCGCGTAGAATCTTGCTCTGGGGACGGCATCGCTTTCAGAGGTTCAAGACTGCCGAGCAGCAATTGGCGCAGAAAGGTGAGCAATGATTCGCCTTTCTCACGCTGACGAATGATTCCGGCCAGGGAAGCCTCCATAGGTTGATGGAGTCCAAAAAAGAGGTCCTCTTTCGTTGGAAAATAATTATAGACGGTATTGACCGACACATCAGCCGCTTCAGCCACTTCCGTCACGGTCACCTGCTCAAAGCCACGCTCAATAAAGAGCTCCATCGCTACGCTGGCAATCTTCTCTCGCGTTTGCTGCTTTTTTCGTTCACGTCGTCCTGGTGTCTGTGTCATAGGCGCATTGTAGCTCTTTTGGCAATGGACTGCAAGATTGGGGTTGACTTTCTTTCTGCACCTCGCTTATAATTGGTGCGACTTAAATTTTTGAGTTACATCAAAAATATATGGGATGCAGAAAGGAAAAACAAGAATGGCAGATGTCTCTGTTCCGGTTTTGATTGTTGGTGCCGGACCAACCGGCCTCTCGACCGCGCTCTTTCTGGCGCAGCAGCAGGTTCCGTATCTCCTCATTGAGCGACATCCAGGCACAGCGATCCATCCCCGACCGATTGGCCTGGGAGCGCGGACGATGGAGGTATTGCGTGCGCTGGGGCTTGAAGAGAGCGTCAGGAAGGCCGCTGAGCCGCTCAGCAGGAGCAGGGGTGAAATTTTTGTCGAGACCCTTGCCTCTGCCAACATGGCACAGGTTAAACGCCTGAACCTGGATGGGAAAGATCTTGACACGTTCGACCAGATGAAAGAAGCAGAGCAGGCGATCAGTCCAGCCACAGGCTGTCTGTGTAATCAGGCCGCTCTGGAGCCCGTGTTGTTTGAGGCGGCGCGGGAACGAGGGGGAGATCTGCGCCTTCAGACCGAATTACTGTCTTTTGAGCAAGATGAGACGGGCGTGACGGCTCTCGTTGTGGATCGCAAGACAGGAGTGCAACAGCGTATCCGTGCCGACTACCTGGTTGCCGCGGATGGGGCTCATAGCCTTGCACTGCGCACGCTTGCAATCCCCACGAAAAGCTTTACATTGTCAAAGATACATACACTCGCGATTGACTTTCGTGCAGACCTGAGCGAGCTGGTACGAGGCCACGAGTTTATCCTCTGTACGATAGAGACCCCCCAAGCTCCGGGCCTGCTCATGGCAGTCAATAATAGTGATCGCTGGCTTTTTCAGATGCCCGGGTATCAGATCAATGGAGAGGTGAAGGTCCCATCTGTCGAACGCTGCCAGGAGCTGGTTCGCAAGGCTATCGGGATACCTGACCTCGCGGTAGAAATCATGGGTATTCTCCCCTGGGAGCCGCAGGAGAGGCTGGCTGAGCGCTACCAGGTTGGGCGAGTCTTCCTGGCTGGCGACGCGGCACATATTATCCTGCCCACAGGCGGCGTGGGTGCGAATCTGGGCATCCAGGATGGAGAGAACCTTGCCTGGAAGCTGGCCGCCGTTCTCCAGGGGTCTGCTTCTTCCGCCTTGCTCTCGACCTACGAGACGGAAAGGCGTCACGTGGCTGGCTTTGCCGCCGAGCAGGAAGAGATCACCGACCGAGAAAAAACGACGGACAACGAGCTACAGGCCCGCTTCGGTTTCTATGCCTCGTCGGCAGTGCTCTCAGGTGAAGAAGGGGTAGAAGAAGGAAGCACACCGGACTATACAGAGCTGAGAGGGCAGCCCGGCTCACGTGTGCCTCACGTGTGGGTGGAGTATCAGGGCCGACGTATCTCAACGCTTGATATCACTGGTCATCATTTCGTCCTACTGACAGGCCTGGATGGAGAAGGCTGGCACAAGGCGGCGAAGGAATGCGCTGCTCACTCTGGCATTGAACTGGCTGCCTATCGTATTGGCCCTCTCGGAGAGCTCGTAGCAAGCGAGGAAAGCTGGCAACAGGCGACCGGCTTGCCCGAGCATGGGATGCTCCTGGTCCGGCCTGACGGCTTCGTGGCTGCTCGTGTGAGCGAGCCTTCCGAGGATAGGGATCGGCAGCTTATGGGGATGCTTTCGGCTTTGCATGTGTGTTTGAGACTGTAGCTCGGCCTCGCGACAAGGGGTTGTGTGGAGCGGATGTGGGGCCTTGCGCTTCTCGTCGTTGGGATGCAATTCCCTCAATCCATACCCAACCG
>JAFMRP010000469.1 GCA_017354095.1 Ktedonobacteraceae bacterium | reverse complement strand
TTGGTCCAGCTGCTGAGCGGTCCAGGCGGTAATCTGGCGCACCTCTTCTGGTATATTCTGGTTGAATGGCTGACCATCAAAGGCGGCGACGACCTCGCGATCACCGTTACCACGAATAGCACGCATGCGATCACCAAGCTGGAGCAGCCGCTCTAACGTCGCGGCTGGCATCGGCCCGGAAACGATATCTCCTCCGACCAGGATCAGATCTGGCCGCTCCTGCTCGATCTCGCGCAATACCGCTTCCAGCGCGGGCAGATTGCCATGAATATCATAGATGGCGGCGATTCTCATGTGATTGCTCCTTCTCTGAGCGAACCGGCCCCCCCGCAAGGGAGGGCCCTACATTTCCCATGGGCACGTGACCGGTGAGTGTACCATGAAGATGGCCACAGCACTAGCATACCAGCCAGCGAAGGCTCAGAGAAGAAGAAAGTTATGCTCTAAGCATAGGATAAACGCAGAAATTTATGATAAGATTCTCTATGTATTGTGAAAAGAATTTTGGCCTGAGGCTATCAAAAAAATGGATAGATTTTTGACGCTACTTATGCGGGCGCTGCGCCTGCGCTGTCCGGTCTGCGGGCGCGGCAAGCTCTTTCACCATGTTTTTACGATGTATGAGCGCTGCCCGGTCTGCGACTATCGCTATGAGCGAGAAGAGGGCTACTTTAGCAGCGCGATGGCTATCAATATCGTTATTAGCGAATTTATTGTGGCCGGCTTTACCGTCCCGCTGGCGGCGAACCCGTCCATCCCGGCGTGGATGGTGCTGCTGGGAGGCGCGCCATTTACGGTGCTGCTGCCGCTGCTCCTTTACCGCCATAGCCGCAGCACGTGGCTGAGCATGGATATCTATGTCCATCCACTGCAGCACTCGTCCGACTGACCACGCGTGACAATCAAGGGGAGATGGAGAGGGTTTCCCCTGTTATTTACCGGGCCGCGTGTCCAGCTTTTTCGTCATCAGAACGTTGGTTTCGATGTAGCCCAGTTTCTGATACATCTGCCGCGCCGGGTGGTTATGACCGAAGACATGCAGGGAGATGCTGTTCAATCCCAGTTCGCGCACCTTCTCTTCCATCGCGCGAAACGCCTGCGAGCCGTAGCCGCGCCTCTGGAACTGCTCGGAGATACGCACATCATAAATAAACGCTTCTGACCCCTTGCCCCTGGGACGTACCGCGAGCCAGAGCATCCCTACGTTCTGGCCTTCCTCATTCCTGATGGTATAGAGATAGTGACTCTTTGAGGTCACGCCATCGGGCAGCAGTTGACGATATTCGTCCGTCGCGCGCTGCAAAGCCTCATCCTGCGTCCAGCCACCCGCTTCGACATGCCCCTGCGCGTATTCAGCCACGGCATACGATAGATATTCCTGAAATTCGCTTTCGCTCATTGGCACCAGTTGTACCATATATTACTACCTTTCAAAACATATTCACATTATTATATCATCCGAAAGACCCTTCTACCTGGCAGCACGCGCGCGCATTTCGCCCTTCTTTGAGTCGTGTAAGATGTTCGGGATTTATTGGCGATCCTTTCTTTAGCTCTGGTGTCGAAGGCGGAAAGCGGTATGCGCTTCGAGAATGCTCTGAGCAATCATCTCCTGTGGTGGTATCTCAATGGCACATGTGCCATGCTGCCCACCTCGATAGATCAGCTCAAGCCATATGAGGGGAAGATAACTGCTGGTCGTTCTGCTCTGTCTCCCTGCTCCGATCTGTATATGAGCAACGTCGGCGAAGGCGATAGCCCAGACTTTTTTGCGCCGCCGGTAGCCCACCACTCCGTCGGGCAGAACGACTATCATTGGCTTCGGCTGCCTGCTGCTATAGCGCTTGATCGCCTTCCAGCCAAAGATAACCAGCGTGAGCAGCAGTGCAAAAACTGCTATCGCAAGATAGTTATCACTGGGAAAGCCTCCCTGGCGTATGGCATCCAAAAAGACGACAATGATCCCACTTGTGAGTATGCAGAAAAGCAGTGCCACAATTACTGTCAGCAATGCTACCAGACAATTGCCCGCGCTGTTGACCTGCTCTCCCACGAAGACGCGCCAACTGGCGGGATAATCCCCCCGCCAGACCTGCTCTATCACCTGATTGGGATCAAGCAGTGACATATGTTGCATCAAGAGAAGAACCTCTCTGCTTGTTTCAGTGTTGCCGCAAAACAAGATCCCTATCGAACGAAGCATGTGAATCGTTGATTGTAAAAGCGGCTTGCATCTATGAAAAGCTTAGACCAATAAGCTCCGATAAAGCTATGACATAACTCACAGTCTGGTGTTTAAACGAACGCAAACAAAAGGCAGTTCTGGGGTTGCCAGAAGCTGCCAGGAGACGTATCAGAAATAGCTCTGCCTTCTGAGAGAGCAGCACAACATCACGATACCGATATGGGTTCGGCTGTCGCCTCAGACGCGGCAGGGCTGTTTGCTTTGTGTTCGTGGCGCAGCCAGAACCAGGCCAGCACACCTGCCAGTACGTAGCCTCCCCCCTGGATATTCAGCAGCAGCACCGGGCCGAGGCGATCACCCAGCAGGCCAGCCACACTGGCGCCAATGAGGGTCATCAGACCGCCCAGGGCGAAGAGTGCCCCGAAGACACGTCCTCGATACTCGTCTGGAGTCCCGGTCTGGATGATGGTCATATATCCCGAGAACATCCCCGCCGTTGGAATGCCCACCAGCACGAACAGTCCGAGAGGAATAAGCAGGCCGGAGAAAAAGGCGGGATAGTTGAAGATTATCAGATCGATGCAGCCAAAGACAAAGGCACAGATACCCAGCAGACGCGTCGGGACAATGCGGCTCGCGACCCAGCCAACGCCCAGACCACCCAGCAAGCCTCCAATCGCCTGCGATCCCATCATCCAACCCATTTCCGCCGCGCCGCCATGAAAAGCCTTGCTCACAAAAGGAGCGAACAGGGTCGAGATCACGCCCTCACCAACAGAACTGATACCAAACAGCACGAGGACGACGAAGACATTGTGCTCGCGCCAGATCAGGCGCATGCCCTCCGCCCACTCGCGTCCAACTTTGAGCCACGGGTTGACGCGCTGCTCGCTCAAAGCAGGCTTGACGCGCTGCCCTGGCCGCGTGGCGATCAGAGCGATCAATATGGCGGCAAGGAGGAAGGAGAGCAGGTCAGACCAGATCAGACCGGTCAGGCCGAACCATCCCGCGATAATTCCACCCAGTGGAGGACCAATCAGCCGCGAGAGGTTATTACTGAGCGCGTTCATGGAATTGGCCGCCGTTAGCTCGTCTTCGTTCACCAGCGTGGGCAGAAACGCGTTGGCGGCGGGGATGAAAAACTGCGCGATAACCGAACTGGCAAACGAGGCCACATACACGATCCAGAGGGAGCCAACCGAGTGAACGAACAACAGCGGCAACAAGCAAAGCGCCTGCAGCAGGTTGGCGCCGATCATCAAGCGCCGACGATCCCAGCGGTCAGCGAAGACGCCGCCCAGAGAGCCCAGCGCTAGCTTGGGCAATACATTGACCATAAACATAATACTGGTGGCCAGCGTTGATTGACTCAGCACGTACACATAGATGGGCAGGCCGATCATGAGCATCCAGTCGCCAATTACCGAGATCACATCAGCCAGCCAGAACATGGCGAAATCGCGCCTGCGCAGCAGAACAGACATCAGCGAATCCTTTCTCTTGCGATTTATATGCGCTCATCGCTACTATTTTCCAACGCAATGAATATTATTACCATTTTATATAAAAATATTACTGTTTCAAATAGAGTTTGTCAATCTCACATGAGCAAATATCGCCACAAACGAGTTAATTGTTAGCAGCTGGACATACACTGGCCCGGGTATGTGAGAGCAACGACGGTGATTTTTCCGTTATGAGGCAAAAGGGGCAGGCGCCGCTCCTCTGCTTGCGCAGCATCCACGCATATGATTAAATGCGGTGGTAGCAAGCAAATCAGCGAGAGAGACGGCACACAACCAATGTACCGGGCATTTGACGCACTGGCAAACGGGAACGACGCAGCCATCAATGTATTAGAGGCCGCGCTGCTGATCGCCCATCTGGAGTATCCTGACCTGGACCAGGCGCGTTGCGAAGCCCAGCTTGACGAGCTGGCCCAGCGCGTACGAGCGGAGCTTGCCCTGCCGAGTCCTATCGACCAGGCAGAGCTCCCGGCAGAGGTAGAGCCACTGGCCGCCATTCAGGCCATAAATAAGGTGCTCTTTGAGGAGGAGGGGTTCCACGGCAATCGCGAACATTATTACGACCCCGACAACAGCTACTTCAACAAAGTCCTGGAGCAGCGCTGCGGCATCCCCATCACACTCTCCCTGCTCTACATCGAAGTGGGCAGGCGCGTTGGCCTGCATATCGAGGGCATCGCACTCCCGTTCCAGTTTGTCACGCGCTGCGTAACGCCGGACACGACACTCTACATCGACGCGTACGAGGATGGCCTGGTGCTCAGCGAGCAGGAGTGCCGGGAGCGCATCCGGCACATGGCGAGAAAGCGCATCAAGATTCATGACCACTGGTTCGAGCCGGTCAATCCACGCTTTTTTGTCGCGCGTATGCTCAATAACCTGAAAAATATCTACATCGACCGCGAGGATTTTGAGCGCGCCCTGAAGATCTGCGACCTGCTTGTCGTGCTCTTGCCACGCTTCGCAGGCGAGTGGCGCGATCGCGGCATTATGCATCTACAACTCAAGCACTACGCGCGCGCCAAGCATGATCTGACAACCTACACCGAACTGGCTCCCAGGGCCAGCGACCGTGAGGAGATTCTGGAGCATATCAAGTCTATTCGCCAGATCATCGCCACCATGAATTAAGTGCCCATAAGCGTTCACTCAGCTCTGTTCTCGCCGCCTACGGCGGCTCGCAAGGGAAGAAAAAAGAGCTCGGGGGCTCCGCGCCCCCGTCAAAGGGCTGCACCACCGCGTTGGTGAACGCTTATGGAGGTTGCCCCGCCCCCCCAGGAAGCTTCTTTCCTCCTCACTCAGGCCAGGCTGAGCGCCGAATAGAGCTC
>JAFMRP010000468.1 GCA_017354095.1 Ktedonobacteraceae bacterium | reverse complement strand
TACGACCTTAAGCGCGCTGGTATCTGTGAGTTGTTGGGAATCGGCATCGGTAGTGGAGCCACACACCCCTTCGCCTCAGGTGCGGATGCAGACCGTGGCTAATCTCGCACGAATGGCGCTGCCAGTGTTTCTCGCGTTGCGGCCTGTGCTGCCGCACATCGCAGATCGGGAGTATGAGCGCATCATCGAGGAAGGGCTGCGAGCTGGTTGTGAAGGGTTTATTCTGGGGCCCTTATACGCCGACGCGAGGGGGCAGTTTGTGCGGTTCGTTCCGAAAGCGGCATTGACGGAGGTTGAGGGTCGGAAAGGGACAGTATCCTGGTCGGCTCATGCGCCCAGGTGGACGCGCTACGAAGATCCGGTCCGGCTGCAGCGACTGCAGTCGATGATCGAGCGGAAGGGTGGGCGATCCTTTCTCTCGTCGGCTGAGGCAATGGAGAGGATTTCGCGAAGGGGGCGGGTCGCGTGATCGAGGTGGAGTTAAAGTTTCAAATTGCACAAGATGGACAAAAGGCGCTCATGAGGGTGCTTGACGCGTTACCGATGAGAGAGCCGCCGGGGAAGAGGATACTGGCGGACACCTATTATGACACGTGTGATTTCGCCTGTTTGAGGCGAGCTATTTTCGTGCGAACCAGGAACCGGTCACACCTGCAGATTAAGTATCATGAGCAGTTGGATCCTGAGCACCGGCATTGTATCGAGCGTGTATTTCCGTGGTTCGCCGACCTATCGCAGGTCAGAGCCTTCAACGAGCTTTGTGCGCGTTTGCTTCCTAGCTGGCGGGAGGGTGCGACTATCGAGGAGGCCCTGAGCGCCAACGGTCTCAGAAAATTTGTTCGGATCAGCAACCAGCGGATCCAGTATGCCCATGAGCAGATGAAATTGTGTGTAGACCACGTCGAGGGGCTGGGAGATTTTTTGGAAGTTGAGACGATGTGCCAGGAAGAGCACCAGGTGGAGCAAGCACAAAAGGACCTGCACGACTTTGTTGCGCGTCTGGCGCTTCCCGCGCTACAGCCAGTGCAGGTTGGCTATGTCGAATTATGGTTGCGCATGCATCGTCCGCGAGTCTATGAGCTGGGCCGCTACCGGCTTGTAGAGGATGAGCGAGAGCAGGGGAATAAAAGGAGAGAAGATGAATTATCCGGTTATTCGAACACAGCAAGGGATACGGAAAGTTACACTTAACGTGTGGCAGCAGGAGCGGGAGCGTACGGCATGGGCGGCTCGTGAGCGGCAGGAGCGGGAGCATGCGGCATGGATGGCTCATGAGCGACATGACCAGCATTCGCCGTTGGCCCGGGTGTTGCTGATAGACGACTCGGCCACCATTCGCAAGATCGTCACAACGACGCTGACGCGTGCCGGATACGAGACGCAGACCTTTGCCGATGGGATCGCGGCGATGCGCTGGCTGGCTGCACCGGAATCGCAGTTGCCGGATCTGCTGCTGGTGGATCTGGGATTGCCCAAGATGGACGGATATGAAGTGATTCGCCGGATCAAAGGCAAGCCACAGTTCGCGCAGACCCGTTGTATTATTCTCTCGCGCCGCGATGGGATGCTTGACAAGCTCAAGGGTCGGCTTGCCGGAGCCACAATCTACCTCGCCAAGCCTTTTACGGCGCAGGCACTTCTGACGGCCGTGCATACCTCACTCTCCAGGTAGGGAGAGGAAGAATAAAGGCAGTGTATTGTTCCCGTTTCAGCTGGAGGTATGCCTGACGGAACTGGCTCCTTGCGGAGCAGAGATAGGTCGTAACACTTTCTTTACTGATGCCTACGAATCTGGCAATCTCCGCCGTCGAGAAGCCATAAACGGTCGACAGGAGGAGGCAGGCGCGATATTTCGGTGTCAAGCTAGCCAGCGCCAGCTTGATGATTTCTGACATCTCCACAATTTCCTCGGGTCCTTGTATACCCATCATATTCTGCTGCTCTATAAAATTTTCTGAGAGATAGAGTAGGATTTTCTTTTTACTGCGCCAATAGTCGCAAGCAACGTTCCTGGCAATGGTGTAGAGCCAGGGAGAGAAGCGTGACTCATCCCGCAAGGTGGATAGTTTCTCCCACGCCTTTATAAATGTTTTCTGAGTGAGATCGTGAGCATCCTCAATATTTTCCACCAGGCTGAACTGGTATCTGCATATTCTTTCTTTGTACTCCAAGAAAAGGGCTTCAAAGACTTCCAGGTTTACAGAAGGTACGGTTGCTGTGTTTTCTTTCGTGCCATCATCCGCTGCGATGGGAGATAGCGAGGGAATGAGTAGGGGAGGTTCGATCTTGCTTGCTGGAGCAAGCTTCGCGGCACACATAAGGATCACCTCGTCATGAACGAGCTTCTGAAAAATCCAGAAAACGTCATTGCGCCATGAGCAGGTGTCAACACAAATTTGCATAGTGACGTCTCAGTGTCGGCAAAGTGATCTGTAACTGTTCTGGCCTTCTCTGCTGCCTTCTTCTATACTCTCCTATCAGGAAGAGAATGATCTTTTTCGGGTATTGTGGTCATCATTGATTGAGGCGTATGCCACCGTGGCGGGGAGGGGAGAATTGACAGGGCCATGAGGGAAGGCTCAGAAAGGATTTTCGCTATGTCGATTATGCATGGACGAAGGCATCGGCTTATCTATCGCATTGCCAGTTGTACTATTCTGGTGATATTGATGGTCATCAGCGGTATTTTTATCATTGCTCCGGCTCCTGTCGCGAAAGCGGCGCCCGCTTTCGCGACCCGTTGTGGCATTCACTTCTGTTTGAATGGCAAAACATTCTACTATGCCGGGGCCAACAGTTATGATGTATTCACCTTTGGAGATGGCAGCAGCAGCAGTACGCCCGATGATATCGAGAACAGATACATGGACAAGGCAGCCATTGATGCCTTCTTTGCTAACGCGCAGAGCGATCAGATCAAGGTTCTGCGCACATGGATGTTTGACCATGAGGCCTGGCATGGCTTTGAAACCGCCAAGGGTGTGTATAACGAGGCGCAATTCGATGAGTTCGATTATATTATTCAATCGGCCAGGGCACATGGGATCATGCTCATTCCGGTATTTGAGAACTACTGGGAGGCCTATGGCGGCATTGATACGCGCCTGCAATGGGAGGGATTGGGCACCGGCCAGTCCAACCGCTGGAAGTTCTTCAATCAGCAGCAGTGTCCGGGCTGCTTCACCCAATACAAGAACTATGTGAGCCATGCACTCAACCATATCAATCATTACTCGGGTGTGGCATATAAGGACGAGCCGACCATTTTTGCCTGGGAGTTGATGAACGAGCCGCGCTACGAGAATGCCACGCCCGATGAGAGTACCAGCGGGACAACGCTGCGGGCCTGGGTTGATACGATGGGCGCGTATGTCAAGAGTATTGATGCCAATCACCTGCTGGGCACAGGCATGGAGGGGCAGGGGACAGCGTATGGCTATGGTGGCAACTCGGGCAATCCGTTCGTCTTTATTCACCAGTCTCCCTATATTGATTTCACCTCCGCGCACCCTTATCCCACAGAAAGTTGGGCCAACCTGAGCATGGCGCAGACGCAGACACTAATTGCTAAGTGGATCAGTGACTCGCACACAGCCGTAGGAAAACCGTTTATTCTGGGGGAATTCAATAGCCGCTCAGATGTGGGGAACCGCACAGGATGGTGGAACACGTTCTTCGGTGCCATGCAGCAGAACGATGGGGATGGCGATAACTTCTGGATGTATGTAGCGCGCAATCCCGATAGCATCTATGGGGTTGCTCACGGCGCGCCCGAATTGTCAATCTTCATGCAGCATTCGCAATTTATGCAGCAGAAATCGGGAGGTAGCGGGACTCCTGTACCGACGCCGAGCACCACGCCAACGACCGGTGTGACGCCAACGCCAACACCAACTCGTACATCGACGCCGATACCAACCAGCACGCCAACGCAGACACCTGGCACCTGCAAGGTGGGCTATGCGGTGAATCAGTGGCCGGGCGGCTTCACGGCGAATCTGACGATTACGAATACGGGCAGCACAGCGATCAATGGCTGGACGTTGACCTTTACCTTCCCCGGAACGCAGCAGATTACACAGATCTGGAATGGGGCGTACTCGCAGCAAGGAGCGAATGTGACGATTACCAACGTCAGCTATAACGGCTCGATTCCGCCGGGATCTTCGGTCTGGCCGGGTTTCAACGGGTCCTGGAGTGGCAGCAATCCGAGCCCGACCTCATTTAAGCTGAATGGGGTTACCTGTAGCCTGCAATAAGCTGCGCAAAGGTGGCCCCGCGCTACACGCGAGGCCATGATAAGCAGGTGGTAGAGTTATCTGCCGCCTGCTTTTTTGCTGCAAAACTGAAGAAAAACTGAAGAGAAGAGTTGAGCGTAAACGGTTACGAGAACGATTACAGATGAGAGGAGGTAATGGTAAGATACTGACAGAGCAGGAGGAGACGAGCATGACACCGAATCGCTGTTTGAGACAGGCGCGTGAACTAAGAGGCTGGTCCCAGGCCAAGGTTGCGGAGCAGATCGGCACAGATGCGACCACGGTGAGCCGCTGGGAACGAGGCCTTTTTTCTCCCACTCCTTATTTTCGCGAGAGGCTCTGTGCAATCTTTGGCAAAAACGCCGAGGAGTTGGGGCTGCTAGAAGGCGCGGGTCAGCCCCAAGACTGCAGGCGGGGGGAGTCTTCTATGGCACGGCCTGAGGCGGCTGGCGCTTTGCAGGAGGAGAGAGAGGATTTATGCGAGGTCCAGATCGTTCCTCCGATCCCACCATCCTGGGCAAGGCACACAGATACGTTCGCGTACATTCTACATAGTGCCGAGCACGACCGGCGAGCTCATATGCTGTGGGAAGACGCGTATGTGCGAGTGCTGCGGGGGCAGCACCAGGAAGCGCAGCAGCTAGGCGAGGCCAGCCTGATCGCGTTTGAGTGTGTTGGACATGTGAATGCCAGGGCTCTTCGAGAGTGGTTGCGGCTGCAAGGGCCGGTCACTCCTCCATCGTCTACAGCCGGCGCGCCACCTATGCCTCTGCCCGCGCG
>JAFMRP010000467.1 GCA_017354095.1 Ktedonobacteraceae bacterium | reverse complement strand
GTAGAGCCCAATTCTTTCAGGCGTGCTTCGACTGCCCCTTTGTCGCGTGTGACATAGGGGAAGTCTTCATAGAAATAGACATGAGCGCCACGTTGTACAAGGCGATAGGCTGCTGAGCAAACGATCTGGTGATCGACGTGCCGTCCCGCGCTGAGAGGGACATACCATACCGTGTCGGGCAGTCTCTCGTGCAGGGCGAGCAGATCTTCTGCAAGCCGCTGATCGATCCATTGGTCTGCGGAGTGAACCTCACCATGCATAAAGGATTCTTCGGTTGGATAGTATGATGGGTTCCCGCGATAGCAGGCGTCCAGATAGTCGAGCCAGAGATAATCGACTTCCAGGTAGTTACAGGCTGTGGCATCTTCTTTACGCCTGGCTTCTACAGGGGCCGCTGGACCCTGTGAATCGGCAAAACCCATATGGCGATGAATATTCAGTGCTGTCTCGCTCAGCACTGCATTCTGGGATGGTACACCAGCAAAAACTGTGATGATCAAGGGACGCAAGCCGCTGCTCACTTGGACGCCGAGCGTTCCGCCACATGAATAGACCACATCATCGAGGTGAGGCGAGAGGAAGATATGCCGATGCCTTCGTTCAATATCATTCAAGCTTGTCAGTTGCAAAGCTGTTCCTCCACGTGAGATTGCAAAAGTATGTTTGCTGTATGCTTCAGAGCAATTTACCTATTATATCATTAAAATATCGGGAGGAGAGTAGTCATGGCAAGCGCACTCCCTCGTCGGCTACGTCTACCAGACCATCCCTTGCCAGTCCTTTCACCAGCTTTTGTAGCCAGGGAAAATCATCGCTGCTAAATTCGGGTTTGATCCTTGGTCCCAGTTCAGCTAGTGGTACACGTTGTTCAGCAGGGAGTGTGCGCAGGTAATCGACAATCCTCCCGCGGAAATAGCGGTTGCTGCTGGTGAAAGGCTGATAGGCAGGCTTCTTCTCTGCCACTTTGCGTAACTGGCGGAGTACTGTCCCCGAGGGGAAGAGACTGTGCTGGCACATTTCCTGGTAGGCCTGGCAGGGTTCCTGGAGAGGACAGCCGCTACACTGTGGGTTGTTGCTGGTGCAGATAGTGGCCCCCAGGTCCATCAGTGCCTGATTCCAGGGATAAGCTTCTCCCGGCGGGAGTACCTGCTCTGCCAGTTCTAACATGTGTGCGTCGCTCTCTCTGGACTGCTCAATACCAAGGAATATGCGGTGCAGCACGCGGCGAATGTTCGTATCAACGGTTGCAACCTGTTTACCATAGGCGAAACAGGCGATAGCCCCGGCGGTATAGCGACCGATCCCTTTGAGCTTCAATAGCTCGTCGATAGAGTCTGGGATGCGCCCCTCATATTCGGCGATGACTTGCCGTGCGATGGATTGCAGGCGTACCGCACGCATATTATAGCCCAGTGGAACCCAGGCCGAAATGACCTCGGCAGTAGGAGCGACTGCGAGTGCTTCCAGGGTAGGAAAAGTGGCCAGAAATTGCTGATATTTGGGCAACACACGATCCACCTGCGTCTGCTGTAACATCATTTCTGATACAAGAATTGCATAGGGATCATTGGTAGCGCGCCAGGGAAGGTCACGCTGCTCAGCAGCATACCATACTAAGAGAAACGCATGGACTTGTCCAATGAGATCAGGCGCGGGTGTTGCAGGCAAAGAGGGCGGTGTGTGTTCGCTCATGCTATATCAGGCTCTGCTTCGTTGAGCCCGAGTAGAGCCACGCACGCTCTCTTCTGCGCTTTGAGCTTTCTGATTTGAAGTTTCTTCTGCTTTTTGGTTCTGTCGCGCAGCTAGTGAGAAGATGGTATCTCCACCCTCCTGCCAGCATTGCGCGTCTGGCGCCGGAAGATTTTCGCAACAAATCCAGTCCCCGGCGTCTTTGAGCACATGACCTTTGATGCACTTGGCATACATGATATTATTATTCAGCTCCGGGTCTCCTGGTTTGATCCCGGAAGCAGCCAGTTTGGGAAAGAAAAATCTACACCACGGCACGGTTATGTACCTTCCTTGTTTTTCAATAAATATTGCAAGCCATCCCGACTGGAATCGACTGGCTGGCAATGTGGCTTAGCTTACCTATTATAGCGTATCCGGGTGCGTAGCGTCCATAGGATATTACGTAGGATACCTCGCTTGCTCCGCTTGGCACTCCTGCTTTGAGGATGCATAGTTAGATTTTCTGGCTTAATACTACCAGACGGCTATCCAATGTGAGTGGACTGCCATCAAGCCCACCATAATAGGCCAGCAGGCGCATACCGGCAGCGTTAAGCATGCGCGCCAGTTCGCTGAGCGTATAGATACGGATGGATTGCCTCTGCTCACTGCGCCGTCCATCGGGAAAGAACATGGTAATATGAACTTCATTACGGCTGCTGAAGAGGTCGATGCGGCGTTCTTCGACCACAATTAAGCCATCGTCGTAATGTGTAATACCGTGAGGCGTGAAGGCGCGCAGAACACGTGGTTGGTAGACGGTCTCCAGGAGGAACAATCCGTCCGGTTTGAGTGCGTGCTGAACCTGTTCCAGTACTTTCTGATTTTCTTCTTCGCTGGCCAGGTAGCCGAAGGAGGTGAAAATATTGATGATAGCATCAAACTCCTGGTGGGCAGGAATCTGCCGCATATCGCTGCGTATCCAATGGATTAAGAGATTCTCTTCTTCCGCTGCCTGACGCCCGCGCTGCAGAAATTCCTCGTTTATATCCAAACCGGTCATCTGGTAACCTAGCTGAGCTAGAGGTAGTGTATGTCTACCGTAACCACAGCAGAGATCAAGAATGGTGCTCCCAGGCGGTAAATTCAAGAGATCGGTGATAGCACTAACCTCGCGCGCGGTCTTCTCTGGAGTCAGAAACGGTTCATAGATACGCAGGTAGTCCTTGCCAAAAAAACGCTCGTACCAGGGTTTGTTGCTCATTGTTTCGTCCTTCAGCATGGTCCGTATTATTGTGAAGCGGAACGGCTGAGTGCTGCCATTTCACTGTAAAGCTGTTCAGTCTTTTGTAGTGTTCCCTGGAGCTGTGTGCTGGAGTGTCCTACAGCGCCTAGAATGGCATAGGTCCTTTCCAGAAAACGCTCCGGTTGTATCCCAAAAGAAAGAACGTCCTCCGCGACTCTTTTTTCGCTGATATACCAGCTTTCATTGAGCGCATACACTACCTGGACCAGGCAATGTAGCGCGCGAGCGATGCATCCAGTGACAATATAGACATCTCCGCGTGCCGCGAGTTTATAAGTATTATCAAGTGTAAAGCGCGCGGACCAGAGGAAATCTTTGATGATGGCGTGCTTGAGCTGGTGCGGGTAGGTAGTAACTCTGGCCTTGAGGTCACTAATGATATGCTCAGGATCATAGAGCGGCTGACAGATACGTGTTTCCGTACAATACATATAACTATGAAAGCCATAAGCAGGCTGCTGCCAGTAGTCAGATTGAAATTTGCCTGCGGTGCTTTCATTGAGGATGTGGCTGACAAAGTCGATATTACGATAGAGAAAATCAACGCGTTGCCCCTGAATGGTGAGCCAGGCGCCTCCATTTACCCATCGTCCCCAACCACCCAGAGGCGTGGCGGTTACCTCAGAGGTATCATTGAGTTCGGCAGCAATGGCACGAATATGGTCGATATCGAGGGGCTGTCGCTCGTAGTAATATAGTCCTAAATCAATGTCTGAGTCAGGTTTTTGCCGTCCGGCAGCGTAAGAGCCACCAAGTACAATTGCTTTGAGGCTAGGAGTAGTTTTGAGGCGCTCAACAATACGTTGGATAAGTGAATGATGCTGCATGCTTAGATCCTCTGGTCGAAAGAAAAACGTAGCCACCATGTCCCTGTTTTGAGTGCAATGATCAAATAGAGGATGGCCCAGACCTCCTGTAAAACGGCGTAGCTTGCCGCCATCGCGAGGAAGAAGAGGCATGCCAGTGCGCATAGACGTTTTAAACGATCATTGCGCAGGTGCCAGCGAAAGCTGCCCGGGCTGCTGCCCTGATAGGCATGTATGACGACCGCCGTCAGGCTGAGCAGCGTAATAAGCCCAGTGATGCCAAGCGTTAGCAGGCTAAGTGAAAGAATATGCGTGTACGCCATGGCTATCCTCGCCGGCAGATCAGGGAGCCGCTACAACAGGAGATGCTTTCTGGCATTATAGCATGGATGCAGGAATAACGACTACTGCTTCAAGTTGGACTGCTTATGCGTCATCACAATATCTGATAACCGTTTTATTTGCATCATTATTTTCTCGTTTGTACACCATCGGCAGTGCATAGTTGTAGCGGTCGCTCGGAGAGAAGAAGAGGATTGGTCACGATATGAAGTATCGGGTGATATTACGCCTGCTGCATCCAGAATATTTACCATCGACAACGCGTGTGCTGGTTGAGGCGCACTCGCATCGCGAGCTTGAGGCCGGGCTGGCGAAGGTAACGGCAAAATGGCGAGCGCAGGGATATCACGCGCACGTTTTAAGTGTGATTCCGCTTAGACTGCCAGAGCGAAGGGAGCTGTGAGTGCAGCATTCCCCATGTTTCCTTGACCATCCCTGATGGGTCAGTCTATAATCCTGACAGGGCATACAACTTGCCTGGTGGGTCAGGAGTGTGCTCAAAAACTCGTAAAATATCGAGGGACATGTGTTAGCAGAAGAACTTGTGGTGCTGAATGCTGATGCTCCATTTTGGGATCCTATCCGACCTCTACTCAAGGTTGCCTTGCGGCTAGAGCAAAATGAAACTACCTACTCCTGGCATGGTTGGAAGAAGCAGATGCTAGAAGATCTTCTGGCGAGCCTGCCTGCGCACTGTGCGCTGGTTGTCGGGGTGTGGAAGACGATGACGGATCAGCAGGAGGATGAAGAAGGGCATGAAGCGCTGGCGCTCAGTTGTGTATGTGAGATAGTGAAGGGCCAGGTGCGCTCGCTACGTACATTTGAGGCTCTTACTGATGCAGGACTGCCTCCGATACAGGAGCTAGAGCCGGGTTATGAACATGCCTGCGAAATTATGCGTGTCGTCCGTATGCAG
>JAFMRP010001685.1 GCA_017354095.1 Ktedonobacteraceae bacterium | reverse complement strand
AGATCCTGGCCAGGGACGCTGACGCGACAGACGGGGACCGACGGCGAGGGCGGGGATGATCGCGCGCGCGGCGGACGGGCCGCCCTGATGTCCATTGCGCGCCAGCCGGCGCGGGGAAAAGCCGTAGGACATCAATGCATCAATCTCCCCGCCTGATGTCAAGAAAAAAATGAGAAGGTACACTTACTATAATTCATGAGTGCAAGGGGCTGGTGGGTGGAGCAACTGGCGAAGCAGGTGAACAGGGGTGTTCGCGGTGGAGCAGAGAGTAGCGGACACGGCTGTTATGCAACGAGCCTGGCCAGGGAACATGCGCCAGGTGGGACACGGTCGGCGGCCGGTCTGGTGGGTAGAGATCCTGGCCAGGTGAGGGGAACGAACAGGGACTGGCTGACGTGATCGGCTCCAGGTGGAGTAGCTGGCGGAACATGGGACAGTCCGCAGACTGGACACGAAACGGGGCGAGTGACTGGGCGCTCCACGCTCGAATTTCCCTGAATTTGAGCAATCCCAATCTTGCAGATCCTGCTGATATGCACGTGAAGATGAACACGGGGAAAGGTGGGAGCAAGGTAGGAGCAACCTGGGAAGAAGACGACCAGGTGAAAACTGCTAGATAGTCTGAGATCGAGCGAGGCGATAAGGCCGCTACTGGCGCGGGCTGCCAGTCTGAAAGTTGCCAACCTCGACGCCTATGAGATTGGGAAGGCTTTGGCGAGCGTGTATGGGTAGTCTTTGGCATGCTATACTTGCCTACAAGCGAAACAGAAGGCCATTAGGGAGAGGGCTATTGCATGAAAAAAGAAGAGCGTGGCTACATGAGCCGACGAGTACGGGAAATCTGGGAACAACTGGACAAGCAGCCTGTCGAGAGTGAAAACACGCCTGCTTCAAAGCAAAAATCAAGACCAGGGGGCTGGACATGGTTCAAGAAGCTCTGGCGTGGTAGACGATAGCTTAGCCCTTTCTCTTGGGTTTTGGTATCGTTCTCCTGTGTCCATCAGAAGAGGAGATTTCAATCTCGGGCAATGCATCCCATGCTGCCTGCTCACCTCCAGCACCGTCAATGTTCAGTTCATAATGCAGGCGAATGCGCTCTTCATCTTCCGCCTCGCTGATGGCTGGTTGGCCAGTCTCTATGCTCGACTTGTAGCGCCTGGCCAGGCGCTGATATCTCCGTAACTTCTCTGCATCCATCGCTGTATCCTTTCACAAGCCAACTTCATGCATGATCAATAATACATGATTTTCTTTGGGCCTTCAGTCTCATGTCCGCCCCTCCCGGCTGTCTCCCGGTTGTTCGCTTGCCTGTTCGTGGTATAATACCCATGTTTTGTGAATGCTTGTTCGATATCATCGGCAAGGCAGCATTGCCCGCTGTGCCTGTGAGATGCTCCAGGAAAGGGCATGTTTGGGCGGCATCGTCAGGACCACCGCTATTGGAGCTGGTCTTGGCGAACAGTCTACCGTTGCTGACCGGTGTGGTTGAGCCATGGCTCCCGAACGTCAGTCCTGCCATTGTCCTCGTAGACACTCCCCAGATGGTACCGTTCCTCGTAGATCAAACCTGCTTCCTCTTCCGCGGTGAG